>CAIWTC010000063.1 GCA_903915485.1 uncultured Ignavibacteriales bacterium
AATGTTGTCTGTCGTAATCGTGTATTTCTTATCAGCATATTCTTTTATTGCTGAAATATTTCTGCGTGTAAGGAATACATTAGATGCAGAAAGAATTCCCGAATTCCTCAGCCCTTCGGCTATTGAGATGCCAATGTTGCCTGCGCCGAGGATAGCAATTTTTTGATTTAATTTCATTTTATCATTTCTGTTGTTTTAAGGTACAAATACTATATCAGTAATAAGAAAACTATTTAGCTTTCTTAGCATCTTCCATAATAAGTTTATAAAAATATCCTGAACCAAAATCTTTATTCAATGTGATTTTACCTTGGAAGGTCACGATGTCGCCTACTTTAACTTCATCATCAGTGGTGATGGTTAAGTCAAAGTTTTCTTTTGTGCCGCTGCCGTCCTGAATGTGAATCCAGTTCTTTGAAAGAATTTGGGCATTATATTTTGTTACTTTACCTTTAACTTTTACAAGCTTTGACTCATAAGATTTTGAGTTGGTGTACAAGTCACCAATAGCAACACCGCCGGCAGGTTTCTCGATTTTAACTTCTTCTTTTTCTAAAACAGGTTTCTGTGGAGAAGGCTGTTCGCCGCCGCCCATTCCTGTTCCATGAGGGTCTGCCTGAGTAGTTGCAGCTGCTGCTGTGATTGGTGTTTTGCTAACTCTATCTAAGAATAAGATTGATGGGAATGTTCTATTAAGTTCTGTTGACTTGAAATTGGCCATTTCCATTCCACCTTCGAAATAGAGTGTTTCGCCATTTGCTATTTCTGATTTTTTGAAAGCAATCCAAACTTCTTTTGAACCTTCTTCTACTTTGGCATAAGTGTATGAAGAAACCTGAATGATTTCTTTAACAACAACTTTATGCTGATTAGGGTTTGCTGAATCTGGATCATCTTTCGCACTCTTGTTGCATCCTGCGAAAAGCGTAAATAATAATGTTAAGCTGAGCAATAATATTTTTTTCATGTGATTCTTTGTTTTTGTTTATAAATGAACTCTAATATAATAAATAATTAAATATTGTTTAAGGACGAAGTTTTGCGAAAAAGGTTCGTAAACTTATACTAATTACTGAATCTGTTCTATATATAGAAGAATGCTTGGTTGAATTAGCTTCATCGAGTCAACTTCATCCTTCAAAATAGCAGATGTTATTTCAAACTTATTTGTTAAAGAATAGTTTTAAGCCAAATATGAATAAAAATACCGCAAATACTTTTTTGACTAGTACTTCGTTCATCGAAACTACGAATTGCGATGAGAGATAACTGCCTAGCATAAAAGTAACCGCCATTATAAGCGCTGCTTTTGAGTTTACATAGCCGGCTTTGTGGTAGTTATACACCGCTAATATTCCTATAGGCAACAGCAGCAGTGCCAAAGAAGTTCCCTGTGCTGTTTTTTGACTGAACCCGAGTGCCATAACTAATGCTGGGATTACTAATATCCCTCCGCCGATTCCTAATATACCGCTTAGTGCGCCTGCTAAAAGTCCTATTACTAAAAGAATAATTGTTTCCTGCATTTCATTTGCCTTGATTATTAATCGTTAATATAAATTTCGCCATTTAAGTATAACACAGCTTTTCCCGAAATCAAAACTCTGTCGCCTGATAGTTCGCATTCAATGAAACCTTTTCGGCTTGAAAGCTGAATTGCTTTGAAGCTTTTTTTGTTTAGCATTTTGCTCCAATAGACTGCGAGGCTTGTGTGAGCTGAACCTGTGACTGGGTCTTCGTTTATTCCGCTTTGAGGTGCGAAAAATCTTGATACAAAATCTGCTTCTTTTCCCGGGGCGGTGATGATGATTCCCCGTGCGTCCAATTTTGCTAGTTCGTGAAAGTTGGGAGACATTCCTGAAATTTGTTCCTCGTTATCGAATACGAGTAGTATGTCGCAGTTTCCTTGGAAGCATTCTTTTGGCTGATGGTTAAATGCATCTTTCAAGATAGTAGGTATTTCTGCTTTTGCTAAAGTGTCGGCCGGGAAGTTGAGAGTTAGTTTGTCGCCAAATTTTTGAACTGATAATTTGCCGCTAAATTTTGAATCAAAGTGGATTGTGTCAGAAGCGGGAGTGTAAAAATTGAATATAACGAAGGCTGAAGCCAAGGTTGCATGTCCGCATAGTTCGACTTCAATTGTGGGAGTGAACCATCGGATTTCATAAGAAAATTCTTTAGATACAAGGAAAGCTGTTTCGGAAAGATTATTTTCTGAGGCAATATTTTGAAGAATTTTGTCAGGGAGCCATTTATCCAACACGCAAACTGCAGCGGGATTCCCGGAAAAAAGTAAGTCAGAAAATGCATCTACTTGATATAGTTTAAGTGCTCGCAAGTATATCCTATGATTTATTAAACAAGTTGTCCAAAAATATTAAATTAATTTCTTATCTCATAGACTTAGTTTGAGGTGCGCTTGATTTTGGTTCGGTAAATAGTCGAAGCCCTATGCAAAGAAGCACACATTTTATATCAAACTAATTTTGTAATTTAACATTAATAATAAATTAAAGGTTATTTATATGGATGCAAAATATAAAAATGACGAGAAAAATGTAGTCGTTGATGATTCAAAATATTCGATGGAAACTCATCTTATCTATGGTAAGAATGAGAGTGTAAAGTGGGATTACTCACACCATGTTGTGGCACCGATGTCAACTTCGGTAATTTTCAGATTAGACTCAGTGGAAAGAGGAGCAGAGGGATTTCAAGAATTTGCCAACACTGAAACTTTCGGGAACAATGACCCGATTTATATATACGATAGATTCGGTGAACCTAACAAAGATTTGCTTGAAGAGAATTTGGCATATATCGAAAAGGGAGAGACTGCTGTTACATTCTCCAGCGGTATGGGCGCAATCTCAGGTATTTTTGGGATGCTCTGTAAATCAGGTGATGAGATTGTTGCGCACACTTCGCTTTATGGTTGTACTTATTCACTTCTTAACTTGTGGTACCCTAGGTACAACATTAAGACCACTGCAATTGATTTGACAATTTTAGATGGAATTGAAAAAGTCATCACTCCTAAAACAAGAGTTATTTATTTCGAAACACCTTCAAACCCCACGCTTGATATAATTGATATCAGAGCAATCAAGTTAATTGCAGATAAGTTTAATGAAGGCAGGAAAGAATCTGAAAAGATTTTTATCGTAGTCGATAATACTTTTGCAACTCCTTATTGCCAAAGACCAATTGAATTCGGAGCAGATTTTGTCGTTCATTCGTTAACTAAGGGTCTCGGCGGATTCGGTACTGATATGGGCGGGGTTGTTATAGGACCTAAACACTATAGGGATTTACTTCTTATGGTTCGTAAGGATTTTGGAGCGGTACTTGGAACAAAGGCTGCATGGTCTGTTCTTACTTACGGTTTGCCGACGCTTCATCTCCGTATTCAAAGACAAATCAGCAATGCTTATAAAGTTGCACAATATTTGGAGACTCATCCTTCAATAGAGGTTGTGAATTATCCGGGATTGAAATCATTTAAATTTCATGAATTGGCAAAGAAACAGATGCTGGATTTCGATGGTAATTTTGCACCGGGAAGTTTAATCTATTTCGCATTGAAGGGAAAAGATTATCCTGAAATGAAGGACAACGGCAGAAGGTTGATGAACTATGCTGCTAAGAATGCATACACGCTTACTCTTGCTGTAAGTCTCGGACATACAAGAACTTTGATTGAACATCCTGCATCAATGACACACTCGGCAATGCCTGCTGAGAAGTTAATGGAAGCAGGAATTCATCCAGGCGGAATCCGATTAGCCATTGGGCTTGAAAATCCTAATGACTTAATTTCTGACCTTGAGAAATGCTTGAAGGCTATATTGTAATATTGCAATGAAGATGAGGCTATCTCGTAGTATTTTAAGCTGTTAAAACAGTTTGTGCATCATTCGGTTATGCTATAAGTTCATCCAAATGGAGAGCATGTTGCATAACCGGGTAAACCGTTGAAACGGTTAAAATAGAGCTCGATTTGTGTTTACTAACATACGGATGAATCCGTGTGTTAATGAGAAAGATGAGTTGCACAACAGACACTGAATTTGGGTGTTAATAAGAAGAAATACTTAGGAGACGGTCTCGTTTTTATTATGTGCTTTTGTTAAACAAATTTGAATTTTCATCGTGATTATTTAGGAAAATTACCGCAATAAAGTTTGAAAGATTTGTATGAATAAAAAGTTTAATGAATGTAAAGTTCATGAGATAACTGACATTCAGGATATGCTGAAACAGGCGGTCAGGCTGCATGGTTCTAAAGCGGCCATGGAGGATTTGACGAGTACTCCGATTTCTTCTGGAAGTTATGAGCACTTGTTGAGATATGTTATCCAGTTTGGCAGTGCGCTGCAGAATCTTGGACTTAAGGAACGCTCACATATCGCCGTTATCGGTGAGAACCGTGTGCAGTGGGCAATAACCTATCTTACTGCGCTTTGCTTTAACTACATAATTGTACCAATTGATAAAAATTTAACAGTCAATGAGATTGAGAACATTTTGTTCGAATCTGAATCTGAGTGTATTGTGTTCTCGTCGAGTTACCGCTCGATGATGAAGGATGCCTCGCTTGTGCTGAAAAAATTGAGAATGTTTATTGACATGGATTTAGCGCAGGAGCAGGATGGATTTTATTCGATGCAGGCTTTGATGCAGTCTTCGCCTCAAATAGGTGAATCAGATTTCCCAAAGATTAATCCGAATGAAGTAGCAGAGATAATTTTCACTTCGGGTTCATTGGGGAGAGCTAAGGCGGTTATGCTTTCGCAAAGGAATCTGGCAATCAACCTGATGAACATGCGGAAATGTTTGGAGATATTTCCGAGTGATAAGTTTTTATCGGTTCTTCCTATGCACCACACTTATGAATGTACTTGCGGTTTGCTTTGTCCTTTATACAGCGGTGCATCGATACATTATGCAAGGTCGCTGAAAACAATATCGGAGGATATGTCGACTGTTAAGCCAAGTATTGTTTTGGGCGTTCCGCTTCTTTATGAAAAAATGTTTAAACGGATTTACAAGGCGATAGAGCAGGATAAAGTTAAGTCGCTAATAATGAAACCGCTGATTGGAATTACGGATTTACTGACCACAATCGGTTGGAGGAATGCTAAGCAGAAAGTTTTCAAAGAGCTTCACAATAAATTCGGTGGGAATATAAGGATATTTATTGTTGGAGGAGCGGCGCCTGATGCTGAGGTGGCAAAGGGTTTGAGGTCGTTTGGATTTAGTTTTATTCAGGGATATGGTTTGACGGAAACTTCACCTATACTTGCTTTGAACCGTATAGATGCTTTTCGTGATGCTGCCGCAGGTATTCCTTTGCCGGGAATTGAAATTCGAATTGATTCACCTGATGAGAATGGCGTTGGTGAGATATTTGCCAGAGGCGGTAGCGTGATGCTTGGGTATTACAAGAATGCAGAGTTGACGGCTTCGGTGATGGAAGATGCATTTTTCAAAACGGGAGATCTTGGTTATATTGACGATGATGGTTTTTTAAGAATCAGCGGCAGGAAGAAAAATGTGATAATCACTCCTAACGGAAAGAATGTTTTCCCCGAGGAGATAGAAGATTATTTGAGTAAGTGTCCTTTTATTCTTGAGTCAATGGTTTATTCAGGCAAGACGCAGAATCAGAAGGATGTTATTGCCGCATTGATTTATCCAGACCCTGAGGCGTTTATTGAACTTTCGGAAAAAACCGGTGAGAAGATAACACCGCATTTGATTGAAAAAACTATTGGTGATGCGATTCAGGAAATCAACAAGGAATTGTCTTCATTCAAGAAGATTCAGAAGTTTGATATCCGTGAAAAAGAATTTGAAAAAACGACGACACAGAAAATTAAGAGATATAAAGTTTCAATAGACTAACAATTAATATTAAAAATACAATGGTACAGAGATGAAGATAGGAATTCCAAAAGAGAGTCGCTTTGAAGAGCGCAGAGTTGCATTAGCCCCAGCAGGAGTTGACTCACTGATTCGGGCAGGGCATACTGTTTATTTAGAAAGAGGAGCAGGCGAAGGAAGTCATTTCCCTGATGTTGAATATATCAGTTTGGGTGCAAAGATTCTGTACAGTGCTGAGGAAGTTTTTCAACGCTCCGATATGATAGTGAAGGTTAACAGATTAACTGAGGAAGAATCACTCTTGCTGAAGGAGAATCAAATTCTTTTTTCGTCGCTGCATCTTGCGATAAGTGAGAAGAAGGTTATTCAAACTTTGCTTGAAAAGAAAATTACAGCAATTGGTTATGAGATGATTGAGCAGGGGACACATCTTCCTGTGCTTGAAGCGATGAGCGAAATAGCAGGTCAGGTATCTATTCAAGTAGCAGAGCGCCTGCTTGAAAGTACAGGTCAGATGAATAGAGGAGTTCTGCTTGGCGGAATTTCTGGTGTTGCGCCTGCTGCAGTTGTAATTGTTGGTGCCGGTATAGTTGGAACAAATGCTGCCAGAGCGGCTTTGGGTAGAGGAGCTTCGGTTATAATGCTGGATACTGATTTGAACAGGCTGAGAAATATCGATAATGTTTTTCAGAAAAAAATTACTACTGTAATTTGTAATCCATACACTTTGGCAAGGGGTGTTAAGTTTGCAGATGTTTTAATTGGCGCAGTGCTGATGAAGGGTGAGAAATCCCCGCATGTGATTACTGAAGAGATGGTTAAGACTATGAAGAAGGGTGCTGTGCTGATTGATGTTGCAATCGACCAGGGTGGATGCGCAGAAACCAGCAGACCAACTTCTATTTCCAATCCAACATTTATTGCGCATGATGTTATTCATTATTGTGTACCGAATATGCCCGCACTTGTTTCAAGAACGGCAAGTTATGGATTGACTAATGCATCAATTCCTTATATACTATCGATTGCTAATGAAGGATTGAATGAAGCACTCTCTCTTGATAAAGGATTGATTGAGGGAGTTTGTACTTTCGGCGGTTATTGCTCTAATGAAATAATTGCAGATACATTGAATATTGAGTTCAAAAAGTTTAGAATATTTTCGACAAATTAAGAAATTAAAATATGATAGCAGAAACTAAAAAACCGATGAACTATTCCGCATCAATACTTAAAAGCTATGCTTCAAAAGTAGTAACTGCGGAACAGGCGATAAGTATTATTAAATCAGGTGACAAGGTTCTTATTCACTCTAACTGTGCGATACCGCATAAGTTAATAAATGCGATGGTTGACCGTCGTGAGATGCTTGAGAATGTTGAGATACTTCATGTGCTGGCAGTGGGTGACTTACCTTATCTTAAGCCGGGAATGGAAAAACATTTCCGTCACCGCTCATTTTTTATGGGAGCAAATGTAAGACAGGCAGTGCAGGAGGGACGGGCAGATTATACACCGATTTATTTATATCAGTATCCGCTGCTTTTTGCAAAGGGAGTGATTAAACCGAATGTTGCGCTTCTTCATGTGTCACCGCCCGATGAGCATGGGTTCTGCAGTTTTGGAGTGGAAGTAGGAATTACAAAAACAGGCGCTGAAAAGTCTGATATAATTATTGCACAGGTGAACCCGAATATGCCTAGAGCATTAGGCGATAGTTTTATTCATATCAGTAAGATTCATTATATAGTTGAGACTGATGAGCCGATACTTGAACTGCCGATGGGCGAGAAGGGCCTTAGTGCAGAGCAGGAAAATGTGTTTACAAACATTGGAATGAATATAGCAGAGCTTATTGAAGATGGAAGTACTATGCAAATGGGAATTGGGGTTATCCCTGATGCGGTACTGAAGTTTTTAGGTTCTAAAAAAGATTTAGGTATTCATTCTGAAATGTTTTCTGATGGTATTATAGATTTAGTGGATAGCGGTATTATTAATAATTCACGGAAGACGCTTCATCCCGGGAAAATTATTGCGGGATTTATTTTAGGTTCTAAAAGATTGTATGATTTTATTGATAACAATCCGAGTATCGAATTCCATCCACAGGAGTATGTGAATGACCCGTTTATTATTGCACAAAATAAAAAGATGGTGGCGATAAATTCTGCAATTGAAGTTGATTTAACAGGGCAAGTATGTTCTGATTCAATAGGGCCAAAGTTTTTTAGCGGATTTGGCGGACAGGTTGATTTTATAAGGGGCGCTGCGCGTTCTGAGGGAGGAAAGCCGATTATCGCACTTCCTTCAACAACGAAGAATGATACTATATCCAGGATTGTTTCTTCACTGAAACCAGGCGCCGGGGTTGTTACTAACCGTGCTGATGTTCATTATGTAGTGACGGAGTATGGTGTGGCACAGTTGTTTGGGAAATCAATCAGAGAGAGAGTTCATGCGCTGATAGGAATATCACATCCGAAGTTCCGTGAAGAGTTAACTGCTTATGCTAAGAATTTGAATTATATTATCTAAGCATAAGTTACGGTTTAGAAAAAAATAATGATAGGTGTTATAGGAGATATTCACGGTTGTTATTTCACTCTTATGGAGTTGTTATCGCAAGTGCGTGGAAAATACGGGGAGATAGATTTTTACTGTGTAGGTGATTTGGTAGATAGAGGATTGTATTCTCATTTGGTGGTTGAGGAGTGCATAAGGTCTAACATTAAGGTTGCACTTGGTAACCATGACTGCATGTTTTTATATTCATTCAAGTACCCGTATCATCCTTACCGTAAGATTTGGTTCAGTAATGGGAACACTGATACATTGATAGCATACTCTGAGATTCAGGAGGATTTCAGAAAGCATATTGACTATCTTGATTCACTACCGCTTTTTTATAACACTGATGATTGTTTTATTTCTCATGCGGGTATTTCGATTTTGTATGCTGATAGACTTCGTAATTGCGAGGGATGGTCAAATGCTGATTGGAAGTTTTTTCTTTCTGATGAGATGGAGGCAACTGCCGGGGTGCTTTGGAACAGAACGACACTTTTTAAGTTGAATAAGATTCAGGTTTTGGGACATACGAGACAGATGGAGGTAACTCATAATGAGCGGAGCAATGCATTATACATTGATACTGCTGCCTGTGCAGGGAATAAACTTTCGTGTGCGATAATAGAAGGGGGCAAGTGGATAGATACGATAAGTGTAAATACGGTGGTTGGGGATATAGTCAGGGGGGAGTAATAATTTCTGCTACGCTGGAAGTTAATAACCAATTATAAAAAACTTCAAAGTGTTTTAGTTGACACTACATAAATTGATAAATAAAATTTAAAAATATAACTGAGAAAAAATGAATAATATTAAAGCTTATAGTCTTCCCGCTGAATTGCTTAGGGGGTTAGTGTTTGATGAATCCACACATAAGTACTCTATCGACGGTGTAAGTTCGGATATTGTTAGTGTTACAACATTTATTGCAAAGTTCTTTGCCCCTTTCGATGCCGAAAGTATTGCGGTGAATCTATGTGAGAGTCATCCTAGTTATATCGGTACGCCGCCTGAAGCACTTATGGCGCAGTGGGCAGCGGAGACACAGGCAGGAACAGATGCGCATAAGGAACTTGAAGATTATATTATGTCCGGGACAAAGCCGACTAAACCTAAAGCTATTGCCGGGGTTAATTGGCTTAACAATCAGAATTGGGATGATAAGGAATTATATACCGAAGTCAGAATATTTTCTGAAGAACTCGGAATTGCGGGAACTGTTGATTTGCTGGTGAAGGATTTGAAATCGGAGAGTTACTCAATTTATGATTGGAAGACAAATAAGAAGATTGACTTCAGCGGATATAATGGAAAGCGGGGAATCCTTCCGCCGACTGCCAGATTAGATGACTGTAAGTACATCGTCTATGGGCTGCAGATGTCCTTATACCGGCTAATTTTAGAGAGCGAATATGGACTTAAAGTTACGGGGCAAACACTGCTGCATTTGGGGAATATTTGCAATCCGATAAAGACAAGTTATCTTAAGGATGAATTGCTGGGGATGATTGAATATTATAAACAACGGGTTTAAAAAGCGGTTGATTATGAAAGGGGTTTTATTAATAGCACAATATTTAGGGTTTAGAACATAAAGGACACATAAGACTTAATATTAAGTAGTTTATATATATCAATAAAGAAATTTATAAAACAATAAAATATGTGTCCTATGCGTCCAATCTGTCCTAAAGCTTATTTGGTTTTTTTCAAATAATAG
>CAIWTC010000064.1 GCA_903915485.1 uncultured Ignavibacteriales bacterium
AACCTGCGCTTTGAATTGAAGAGCGGTGGCACTTCGGTCTATACGCCGAGCTACGGTGCGCCTGAAATTGTGCGTGCAACAGATTCTTCTCGTCCGCGTTCAGATTGTTGGGCTTTCGCGGTGATGGCATTCAAAACTCTGGCGATCTGTCACCCGTTCATCGGGGAAAAGGTACTTAAACCCGAGAATGATGATGGCGGCTGGGATGCAGAGCCGGTATCGGATGGCGCCCCCACCGATTTGGATGAGCAGGCGTATGCAGGCTATTTACCTTTTGTTGATGACGATGACGACGATTCGAATCAAGGCGTTGGCGGCCTTCCTCGGGAATTGGTAGCAACGCCGAGACTTCGTCTTCTTTTTCAGGAGACATTTAATGCAGGAAGAATGCACCCCCACCGCCGCCCAACGATGTTTTTTTGGGCAATAGAGCTTACCAAGGCATTCGACCTTTCGTTAGATTGTCACTTATGCAATAAGAGTTCCCATTTAACCCGTTGAGATTATATTTTACCGGGGAGTACTGAAATTGTTGAAAGATAAATATTATTGAAATGTCAAAAGCAGAAGTCCTTATGCTTGCAAGATTACCGGTTTCAGATGATTGATTGCCTGTGAGGCTGAACCTATTTGAATATGTGTTTTTAGAGTATGCAGAGTAGTTGTGTAAAGAATAACTGAATTCAAAATTGGAAGAGGGGTTGAAATTAAGATAAATCAAGTAAGGAGAAACATTGTTTACGCGGGCAGCCTCTGCCGAAATACCCCAAGCAGGAAACTTCAAAATTCCTGAAATTGAAAAATTTGAAACTGACTTGCTGCTGATATTCCCGAAATCAATTTGCTTATTATAAACTACATAGTCACAAAGACCATATATGGAGAATTCTTTTGATACTGAAGTATTTATCATCAGTCCGATTGAGTTTTCGGTGACAGAATTATTAAGATTATAATTTAAATCGTCGAATGGACTTGAAAGAAAATATGTATAGGGGGTGATATCTCCGCTACTGTCAATTGAGCATTCAGCAAGTTTTGAAGATGCGAAGGGCATTAATGAAACAGATTTACTGATATTTATCAGTGCTGCCGCGCCTCTCAAGCTTAGTGAAGATGATAGTTGTTCGTTTGCTGTTAGTGTGGTGTTGTGATTTTGAAAAGCAATCCTTTGATTGAGAAAACCTTGCATCGGTATATAACTTCCAAATACCAATCCATGCCCGAATGCAATTCTGTAATCGCCTATGATTAAATTCTCAACATTAGGGATGGATGGAAACTCAATGAAATAGCTTAGTGCATCTTTACTTTTGTTTGAGGATGAACGAATAGCGGAAAAACCAAAACTGTAAATCGAGGAGACTTGTGAGTACAGATTCAGTTTAGTATTCCTGTAGATAGAAGAATTATCCGTTGTTTTATCCCTGTATATATTTTTAAGTGAAAATTCAAATTCAGGATGGTCCAGGTTAACTATGTTCTTGGCTTCGTTCTTTATTGGTGTTTCGCCGCTGTTGGATATTGTCAAGAAAGATACTACTAATGCAGTTTTAGCAGTATCCAATTCTTTAATTAAGTACAGCTCAGTTTTAGAAAAAAAACGCGAATTCCTTTCCCTATAGGAAATAATTGCATCCGCATCGGCGTGTGTCAACCAGGGGATTCTCAATAGTTCAGTTGAAGAGGCAGTATTCAGATTAATCGGGTTTTGCCTTAGTCTTTCCGTTTGATAGAAAAATTCATTTGGGAATGAAGAGTTCATGTAGTCAAATTGTTCAACAGGAAAAATATCAAAATTGTTTTCCTGCTGATTCTGAGCAATTAGTTTGGCGGCCGATAGAAATAGTATGTAAAGTATTAAAGAAAAGCGCATTCTTACTGCTTAAATAGTTCAGATAGAGAAGCGCCTAAGCCGAAGACATGTGTATATCCTAATTCCGAATGTTTGCTGACAGAATAGTCAAAGTTGAAATCATGAAAAGATATTCTGCATCCGCCGTTTAACGAAGATGAATTTGTATTGTAGCCGAATAGCAGTTCTAAATTATTGTTTAGTGAAAAGGATGTCCCGAAAGACAATGAAATCGGATAAGATATCTCTTTCTGAAGTGAAAGCGCAATTGAGTATTCATCTCTGACTGAATAATTTACACCGAGCAGATAGTCACTAGGTAGCAGTTCATCAGATGAACCTATTCTTGAATTTGTAAAATTGTGTGCAGCGAATGCAATGTCCAGATTTTTTAACAGGGGAGCAATCAATCCAAAATTTGCCTGCACTGAATTTGCGTTCCCGTAGTTTTCTATTTTCAAAGAATTCCAATTCAATGAGAACCCTACGGATATTGTATCAAACAATTTTCTACTTAGAACCACCTGTACACGGTTCTGTGCAAATAATTCGTATCCGTAATTCTCAACAAACAAACCAATATCGGCAAATGAATAATTGTAAGAGGTGCCGAAACTGAATGTCTTGAGTTCTTGTAATCCAAAAGGTGCGGGGCTGTATGCTACCTCAATGGATGAGGACTTAATTCTTGATAGAGTTGCAGGGCAAACTGTTGCAGTAAGAATACTCTTCTCAGAAACCAATTCGGCACTACACAGCGCCGATGTTCTGCTCCCCAAAAATGATTGTGCAGACACCCTGTATGAAACAAATAATAGCA
>CAIWTC010000065.1 GCA_903915485.1 uncultured Ignavibacteriales bacterium
CCTTTTGGGAAATTTACAGCGCTTGCGACAGATATTGATTGGTCAGAGGTACCATTTAATGTAATCGAAACACTTGTAGCAGTAGCACTGGAATAAGTTAATATTCCGTCTGCATTATTCAGTGATAAATTGCCTTGAACATTAAGAAGGGCACCAAAATTTGCACTAGCCATATCAAGTGTGCCATGGTTAACAGTTACATTGTTAGCAGTAACTGTTTCCGTGCCTGCCGTACCGCCTTGCATTAAAAGACCACCTCCGTTGATAACTAAATCACCGGTAATTGCAAGACCCTTACTATTCGCAGTCGAATTCATTCGAATTGTTCCCTGAGTAATAGTAAAGCTACCTCCAACCGTAGTTGTGGCAGCTGCTGATGGTAAGAATGTAGTAGGACCGCCGGCAACATTCCAAACAAAGTTTCCAGGAATACTAGCCATACGGTTTGTAGGCATTGTGTTATACTGAATAGTTGAAGATACGCTGTAAGTCATAGCAGGAGCATCAGCGGTAACATTGTGTATGTATGTTCCATTAGTTACAGCAGTTCCTGTAAGTGTAAGCGTACCTGTATTTTGCAAAGTTCCGTTTATTGTCATATCGGGGACTGCGGTTCCATTTGCAACAGTAAGTGTAATACCTGTTGGAATTGTAATTTGTCCGCCTGCATCAACAGTTAAATCATCTATTGACAAATTCGCAGCGACTGTAATTGTATGACCGGTCCTAACAGTAACAGCGGACGCAGCAGTTGTTGGGGCTAGTGTTGCAGAAAACCATACTGAATTATCATGAGAACCTTCCCATGAGCTAACTGTAGCCCAGTTTCCTGTTGATGCCGAACGGAAATAGTCTGTCGTATTAGAACCTTCAGGTGTTGTCTGCGTTCCTGTTGCAGGGCTAACGGTATTGTACACAATTCCTGTTCCTGTCCCGCTGAATTCATATACTCTAACATAATATGCAGTAGTAGTGGTTAATCCGGTTACAGATACTGTTGCGCCTGTTCCGGCATACACTGTCTGCTCACCTGATGTATAAGTTGCATTAGCAGTATATGAAGTTCCGTTAACAGGGTCGGTGAACGAATCAGTAGTATTAATTCTTACGATTCTGTTCGAACCACTGCCGCTTGTCCAGTTAATGGTCATTCCAATTCCCGAAACACTAGTAAAGTTAACTGATGAAGCTTGTGTAACAGGTACAATAACTGTTGCAGTGCTAGTGTTGCGTGGGCTTGTTGTCAAATAAGTTATAGTAGTACCGCTGCCATTATATTCATATGCCTGCAAATAGTATGTTGTTCCTGCAGTAAGACCGGTTATACTAACTGTATTAGTACCTGTACCATTGTAAACGCACTGCTGTCCTGTTCCGGCATAAACAGTGTTTGCAGAAGGGCTTACTCCTGTTGAAGGATCAACAAATGAGTTTGCATCGCAAATATAAACTACACGACCTGCGCCGTTACCTGCCGTCCAGTTAGCAGTTAATGAAGTAGTACCAATATTAGTAAAAGTTGTAAAAGTCGGCTGAGTGCTAGGCGGATTTACTGTTGTTGTCTGATTTCCTGTTGCAGGGCTTGTAGTATTATAAGTAACACCGGTTCCTGTTCCATTATACTCAAAGATTTCAACATAGTAAGTTGTTCCCTGACTTAATCCGGTAATAGCAACAGAACTTCCTGTACCATTATACACTGTTCTTTCACCTGAGGTATAAACAGAATTTGCTGTATAAGAAGTACCATCAACCGGAGGAACAAATGAATTTGTAGAATTCACTCTAACAATTCTGCCTGCACCGCTGCCGCTTGTCCAGTTAATTGTCATTGAGGTTGTTGCTACAGGAGTAAAATTAACTGCAGAGGATTGCGTTACAGGTACAATCGTTGTTGCCTGACTAGTATTAGCCGGAGAAGTTATAAGGTAATATGTTGATGCACCATTGTTATATTCGTATGCCTGGAAATAATATGTTGTTCCTGCTGAAAGAGCGCTGACATTAACTGTAGTACCGTTGCCATTATAAATACATTGCTGTCCTGAATTAGTCCAGACAGCAGATGCAGTAGGTGTACTTCCATCTGAAGGAGCAGAAAAAGAGTTTGCAGTATTCATATATACTACCTGCCCCGAGCCATCGCCGATGCTCCAATTAGCCGTCAGTCCTGTTGTGCCTATATTGCTGAAAACACTGAAAGTTGGCTGAACGCTTGGTGGCGTTGCGGGGGATGTTGTAGCCTGGTTGCCTTGAGTAGGCGAAGTTAAATTATAAAGTGTTGAACTACCAGAGCCGTTAAATTCATACATTGAATAATAGTAAGTTGTTCCCGGAGCCAAGCCTGTAATAACTACGCTGCTTCCTGTTCCTGAATATACGACCTGTTCACCTGATGTATAAGCAGCATTACCTGTATATGAAGTATTGTTCGAAGGAGCAGTGAATGAATTAGTTGAATTCAATTTAACAATCCGCCCGCTTCCATTACCATTTGTCCAATTAAATGTAAAACCGTTATTGCCAACACTTGGGAAACTAACCGCAGAAGGTTGTGTTGTTGGAGCAACTACACTTAGTGTTGTTGTTGCATTGACTGTTACCGGGGTTACTCTCAATCCGTTTGTTTTTGTGCTACCGGTACTATAGAAATAAATTCTGACTTTTATTGTTCCTGACGCTACTGAGTTGCTCGAACTCCAACTTGCAGACATGGCAGTAGCCGAAGATCCGCCAGCAGAAACAACTGCACCGCCGCTTGTCCAGTTTGTACCACCGTCAATTGATATGTATGCTTGACCGGTAACATTAGTTCCTGCAGAAGTTACTTTCTGCAAAGAAGTTGATAATCCGGAAATCGCCAAAGAATAACCGCTGGCAGCAGTAATTGGAAATTCCAAATAATAACCGGCATTGTTTGGCAGACCTATTGAAGCAGGCCATGCAGTGGGTGTCAAAGTTTGATATGTAGCACCTGTTGTTAAAGTTATAACTGTCGGTGTAACGGTAGAACCGCCATTAATTTCAGTACCTGCCGTTGCTCCGGCTGCACCTGCACCCGTTGGAGATCCGGGAGTTGTTGATGTCGACGGATACACAACAGACCAGCTTTGTGCAAAAGTATTTGCAGTCACCAAAACAAATAGAGCCAAGACGAAAAATGAAAAATATTTCATAGTATCATTCCTTTATAGTGCTTAAAATAAGAATACTCATATAGAATTGAATAACTTTCTTTCCTGTTTTGCAGCAGAAACGCTGCATCCGTCTCGGAATTCATACCTATCTGTGTATACATGTTTATTAAACTTATTAATCAAATATTACTGTTCATATTCTTACGGTTTACCCTCGAATAAACAGTATTCAAAAAACTAAATTAAAACCATAATCATAATTAAATATCTCAGACCGGCAGAAACTGC
>CAIWTC010000066.1 GCA_903915485.1 uncultured Ignavibacteriales bacterium
GTCAGTCCTGAAGTTAGTGTTAGAATTCCGCCGCTCTGCACAATTAAATTTGATGCTGTAGCAGTTGCACCAACTGTTACAGTGTGTCCGGTATTAACACTTATTGATTTAGCAGCACTTGTCGGCGCTAAAGTTGCACTAGTCCAGGTTGTACTATCATGTGAACTTTCCCAAGTTCCAATAGTTGCCCAGGTACCCGTTCCAATTGAACGGAAATAATCTGTCGTAGCTGAAGCATCAAGCGTGACTTGATTGGCTAAGGCAGGACTCACAGTGTCGTAAACTATTCCTGTTCCCGTACCACTGTATTCAAATATTTCAACATAGTATGTAGTTATAGGAGATAACCCTGTTATTGCTACAGATGAACCGGTACCATTATACACTGTGCGTTCGCCCGAAGTATAAGCAGCAGTTCCTGAATAAGTTGTCCCGTCAGCAGGTAGCACAAATGTATTTGCTGTATTGACTCTTACGATTCTATTTGCACCGTTGCCGTTTGTCCAGTTAATTGTCATTCCTGTTGCACTAACAGGTGTAAAATTAACTGCCGAGGACTGTGTAGTCGGAACAGTTACGGTTGAACTGGTTGTAGTTCCGGTAGATGCTGCTGAATAAGTTTTAGATACATCGCTTCCATTATAATCGTACGCTTTAAAGTAGTAAGCAGTTCCTGCTGTCAGAGCGGTAACAATAACACTGTTTGCTCCTGTACCGTTGTATAGGCATTGTTGTCCCGTTCCTGAATAAACAGTATTTGCTGTAGGACTTTCTCCTGTGACAGGATCAACAAAAGTATTTGCATCGCTAACATAAACAACCCGACCTGCTCCGGTACCAACTGTCCAGTTTGCGGTTATGCTAACCATTCCTACATTAGTGAATGCAGTAAATACAGGTGCAGTCGGAGTGGTAACTGTTGTTGCCTGACTTGCTGCTGCAGGAGATGTTGTGTTATACACAATACCGGTTCCTGTTCCGCTAAATTCAAATATTTCAACATAGTAAGTTGTTCCTTGTACTAATCCTGTAATAGCAACAGTACTTAATGCACCACTGTAAACTGTTCTTTCACCTGAAGTATATGCAGCAGTTCCTGTATAAGCGGTTCCATCAACAGGAGGAACAAATGTATTTGCTGTATTGACTCTTACAATTCTGTTTGCACCTGAACCACTTGTCCAGTTAATTGTCATTGTGGTATTTGCAACAGGAGTAAAATTTAATGCAGATGATTGAGTAACCGGAACGATAACTGTTGCAGTACTGGTGTTGCGTGGACTTGTAGTTAAATAGGTTATTGTTGCGCCGCTGCCATTATATTCATATGCCTGCAGATAATATGTTGTTCCGGCGGGAAGACCAGTTACCACAACATTATTTGTTCCTGTGCCTATGTAAATACACTGCTGTCCTGTTCCTGAATAAACAGTGTTTGCAGTAGGACTTACTCCCGTTGAAGGGTCAACAAATGAATTTGCATCGCATAGATAAATAACACGACCTGCACCGTTACCTACAGTCCAGTTTGCAGTTAATGAAGCAGTGCCAATATTCGTGAAAGCGGTAAATGTCGGCTGAGTGCTGGGAGGGTTTACTGTAGTTGTCTGACTTCCTATTGCAGGAGATATTGTGTTATACACAATACCGGTTCCTGTTCCGTTGGATTCAAATATTTCAACATAATATGTTGTTCCTTGCACTAATCCCGTAATAGCAACAGTACTTAATGGACCATTATAAACGGTTCTTTCACCTGAAGTATATGCAGCAGTTCCTGTATAAGCAGTTCCATCAACAGGAGGAACAAATGTATTTGCTGTATTAACTCTTACTATTCTGTTTGCACCCGTACCGCTTGTCCAGTTAATTGTCATTGTGGTAGTTGCTACCGGAGTAAAAGTTACTGCAGAGGATTGTGTAACAGGTACAATCGCAGTTGCCTGATTTGTACTTCCCGGAGTCGTTAAAAAATAAGTAGTTGTAGCGCCGGTACCATTAAACTCATAAGCATGAAAATAATAAGTTGTTCCTGCCGTCAGTCCGGTGATACCTACTGTAGTTCCCGTTCCGTTCAATACACATTGCTGCCCGGTTCCGGAATATGCAGTACTTGCAGTCGGGCTTACACCATTTGTTGGATCTGTAAAAGAACTGCCATCAGAAATATAAACCACACGCCCCGCTCCGTTTCCTGCTGACCAGTTTACGGTTAAGCCTGTTGTTCCAATATTTGTAAATGCACTAAATGTGGGTTGAGTTGTGGGGGCAGATGCAGCGGTAGACTGATTGCCGGTTGCAGGACTTGTAGTATTATAAGTAATACCCGTGCCTGTCCCATTATATTCAAAAATTTCAACATAGTATGTTATCCCCTGGCTCAATCCCGTTACGGCAACTGAACTGCCTGTTCCGCTGTAAACGGTCTGCTCACCTGATGTGTATGCTGCAGTTCCGCTGTAGGCTGTTCCATTGGAAGGATTGATAAATGAATTCGCTGAATTTACTCTTACGATTCTACCTGCTCCTGAACCATTAGTCCAGTTTATTGTAAAACTATTTGTTCCTACAGTTGGAAAACCAATTGCAGAGGATTGTGTAACCGGAACAATAGTTGACGCTTGACTTGTGCTGGGTGGAGTAGTTAGGAAATACTTAATTGTAGCACCGCTCCCATTAAATTCATAAGCACGGAAATAATATGTTGTCCCCGCAGATAGTCCGGTCAGATTTACTGTAGTACCGCTGCCATTATATATACACTGCTGTCCGGCACCTGCCCATGCTGTCGCTGCAGTTGGCGAGACTCCGTTAGTAGGGTCCGTAAAGGTGTTTGAAGAGTTCATATATACTACTCTTCCCGTTCCGTTTCCTGCAGTCCAGTTAGTTGTCAAAGCCGCAGTTCCAATATTTGAAAAAGCAGCAAATGCAGGTTGTGAAGTAGGAGCACTAGTAGTGGCAATTTCAACTTTAATATTATCAATTGTCATATTATTTGTGGCCTGAGTACTGCCCTGCCAATACGCTCCAAAGTAAGGCAATGCTGTTCCGGTATAGGTAGTATTAGTTGTTGCAGTGCCCACCTGGGTAGCGACTGTAGATGGATCAACAGATGCAGTTGCTCCATCATCTCTAACAAATAGTGACCAAGCATTAGTTGAAGGATCGTATGTAACCTTGACACTCGCCCAGTTATTTATTCCTGCCAAATCTCCGGCGGCCACAGAATATATAATTTGACCTCCAACAGCAATCGTAGTATTTAAACCGGTTGTAAAAGCTACCAGACTAATACCATTAAGAGTACCTGCCGAACCTCTTCTAAGTAATACAGCATAACCATTTCCGGCAGTACTAAGCGTCTGACTTGTAGAACCAAGTATTAACCCGCCATAATATGATGTAGAAGCGTATGTGCTGCTAAGAACCGTTGTTCTGTTGGTTTGAACATTGAATGACCAAGATATTTTGGAAGAGTTCAAGTTTAGCTGAGAGTTATACCCCGAAAACCCGGTGGAGACAGGAAGATTAGCAAATGAGTAGCCTGCAACATTTGCTGTTGCACTGGCATCATTGGTTAACCCTAAAACACCTGCATCTATTTTCGCTCCCCAATCTACAACTCTGTTCAAAGACCATGTTGGAGAAGATCCAATAGCAGCAGCGCTGGTTGCTGAATAAGCTGTACCCCTGCTTGTAGCAAAGGCATCGGTAAAAATGGTGGACTGTGCGTTAACACCAACAGTTAAGAGTATAAAAACAAAAACCGTAATAATACGCTTCATATCGTTTTCCTAAATTAAATTAATTAAAATTTTACCTAAACTTGCCCTGCCCAAATAATCATTCAGCTATAAAATTAAAACCAAATTATTTCGCAGAATTATAAAAACTCTGCTAAAAATGTTACTTCTCGATGCTTAAATTGATTTATATATTTGCTATATTTAGTTAATCACATTTAAGCTGTAGAAAAACATTGAGTAAAAAGAAATGCATGTCAGAAAACCTTGAATTACTTTTGAAATTTTAGATTTAGAAATAATACTACTTTATTTCAGCTACAAGTATGAGAATAAATAGCACTTATCATACAACAATGAGCCAAACAATAGTCTTATGCGGTGAATAGCCGTATGCTGCGATAAACGATAGGTGCTTATTATCAATAACTTTCAAATAGCAAATGTATTGAACTGTTAAATGTTAACCTGTCTCAAGCAAATTGGTCTAAAAACGGGAGTTATTTTTAATAATGCCGGATTTCTGTGTATGTTTTACAACTAATTTATCTCTCAAACGCACCAATAGCGCGAACTATCAGTATAGCTTGGACTATAATCAAAATCTACCAAGCCAAAAATCCACAATAGGAGTTATGCCTAATGCGTAGTAACGGAAAAGAAGTAGGATAAGTCAATCTAGGTAAGAAGTTAAGATTAGGATTAATTTCAAAGAAATACATACAATTGAACTGCCTGTATATAGATAGGAGAAGTGGATAACACTAGGGGGTTGGATGGTTTTACTTAAGAATATCTAAACCTCATACAATAATAGAAATCATTAATTACCTCACTGTCTGGATCAAACAAGTATAATTATACTTGAATACTCAGACATGATAAACCACTCGGGCGAATATTTGATTGGAATCAGCCTCATGGACAGGAGGTATAAAAGCTGAAATGAAGGGAATGATTTACTGATTTTGCACTAGTGTAAACCTATAAACAGGATTTAGGTTAATAATATTTGTTGACTGCAGAACTTAATTTTGATACATTCATCTACAAATACGGTCACAATTCCGTTAAATATAATGAGTTATATCACCGGTGCATCTTTAATCTTGAGTTTTTTGCATTGGAGTTTGCAGGCGTTTTTATTGAGATTAGGTTTATCAAAGTAGTTCAGGAAATTCGGAAAATTATTCGGACAAAATTCGGACATTTTTCGGACAAAATTTGTCACCAACCTTGCGAAAGTCAGAGGTAGAGAAGATAGCTTTAAAACCAAAAACCCTCAAAACAAGCTGTTCTAAGGGTTTTTCAAGCTGCCTCGCTAGGGCTCGAACCTAGACTCTTCTGATCCAGAGTCAGACGTGTTGCCAGTTACACCACGAGGCAATTATTTCTAACTCCAAAAATAGGCTTTTCTTGGATAATATTAAAATGTTTTTTCGATTTTATTTTTCAATTTATATTTAACTGCTCAATATTAATCCCCTATTTTGCTTTTGATGCACAGATTTCACTTTTTTTTTGATTGCACTAATA
>CAIWTC010000067.1 GCA_903915485.1 uncultured Ignavibacteriales bacterium
AAAAAGAGGATATGTCGTTGCATCAATTAATTATCGTGTTAATGGATGGTCTGATGACCCTACTCATTTCAAGGCAATGCTTCAGGCACTCCAGGATACTAAAGCAGCGATAAGATTCTTTAGAAAAAATGCTGCTCAATATGGCATTGATACCGGACATATTTATGTCGTAGGTCAGTCAGCAGGTGCTCATACATCAGCA
The DNA here is from genome assembly GCA_903915485.1 of uncultured Ignavibacteriales bacterium. Lineage (GTDB taxonomy): Bacteria > Bacteroidota > Ignavibacteria > Ignavibacteriales > Ignavibacteriaceae > CAIYTF01. The sequence continues at coordinate 203 of CAIWTC010000067.1, forward strand.
AACATGGCATATCTTGATTCTACAAAAGTTGAAAAGTATAGTCAATGGTCCAGTGTTGGTTGGTCAGCAGTCGGTGGTAGTTATGAAAACTTAGCACTCGGTAACGCCGGGTATTCTTCCAGTTTTCATGCTGCAATTTCTTGCTGGGGTGCTTTAGTTGACACGAATTACATACAGCCCGGTGGAATGCCTATATATTGTGTTCATGGTACTGCTGATGCTACTGTTCCTTACATATATGGAACTATGGACAGTCCTTTTAACTATGGAAGTCAGTTGATATATGATAGAGCACAGCATGTAAATATTCCTTCTGGTCTTGCTCTCTATGCCGGCAAGGGACATTCACTTGATAGCGATGCGGCATCTCAGACAGATGCTTACGCTAAGTGCGGTGCATGGCTTTACACTATATATTCAAATGTCTCTGTTCCTCTTACATTGTATTCACCTGCAGGCGGAGAACTCTGGCAGCAGGGAATGGTTTATCCAATTACTTGGAAAGCTAATGGCGTAACAAATGTTAATATTGATTATTCAACTGATGGCGGAACAAATTGGATTAGCATTGCTTCAAACTTGGTTGCAAGTACCGGAACTTATAACTGGACTATCCCAAACACACTTTCTTCAAATTGCAAAGTAAAAGTCACAAATTCTGCTGATGCGACAGTTCTTGCAATTAGTCCTGCAGTTTTCACAATTAGTGCAGTTCTTCCTCCTTCAATCACACTTAACACTCCTGCCGGAGCGGAAACCTTTATGGGTGGAAATTTCCAGAGTATTAAATGGACAAGCATCAATGTTACTAATATCAAAATTGATTTTTCAACAGATAACGGTACTACTTGGAGTCCTGTTGCTTCTTCAGTTGCAGCATCACTGGGAACATATCTTTGGACTGTCCCAAATATTGATGCAACCCAATGTTTAATTCGTTTGAGTGATGCTTCTAATCCATCACTTTTCAGCGTTAACCCTGATATGTTTAGTATTAAAAAAGTTAATATTTCAATTCTTCCGATGTGGGAAGAAAATTTTGACTATCTCGCAGGAGATTCATTAAATGCTAAATATGGTGGCTGGACTGCGCATGCTCAAGTGGGAACACTTCCTCCCAAGGTTATCGCTCAAGGCTTGAGTTATCCGGGATATCCTAGTTCCGGAATTGGCAATGCTGTTCAATTGTTAAGTGTCGGAGAGGATATTAATAGGAAAGTCCCAACCGCAGCAGATTCAATTACAAGTGGTTCGGCTTATGTTTCATTTTTAGTACGAGTTGATACTGCTAAAACTGGTGATATCTTTTTGCACTTAGGGCAATACAGCTTGACAAGCACTTCAGCTCAACGAGCAAGAGTATATGTTAAGGCTGCGTCAACAGGAAGTTCGAACATAGCATTTGGTGTATTCAAAGGCAGCAGCACTACAGTTGTTAACCCTGTTTATACAGATACCATCTATAAAAAAGGAACTACTTATTTGGTGGTTCTTAAATACAATTTTGTGCCTGGAACAACTCCAAATGATTTCTGTAATCTTTGGGTAAATCCAGCTATAGCTCCAACTGAACCTGCACCTGCTCTTACAGATTCTTCTTATACAGTTTCTGATTTATTCAGCGTTGGTACAGTCTGCTTGAGACAGGGTACGACTACCAGCAGCCCAAGTGTTATTATTGATGGTATAAGGCTCGCAAAGAGTTGGAATGCAGCTATCGGTCAGGTTACTGCTGTTAATGACCCTGCAAATAAAGTTGTTGAATTTAGGATGAATCAGAATTATCCGAATCCATTCAATCCGACTACAAAAATCAGTTACGCTCTGCCGATGGCAGCTAATGTTAAAATAACGGTTTTTAATACGATCGGAAAAGAAATCAGTACCCTCCTAAATTCTTCGCAGAATCAGGGTTATCATGAACTCAATTTTGATGCCTCAAACCTTCCCAGTGGAATGTATTTCTACAGAATATCAGTATCTGGGTATCACGGTGAGAGTTTCAATGAAACTAAAAAAATGATTTTCCTTAAATAAGAATAATGTAGCACAGTGAGTTGTCCCGAATTGGCGGCTCACTGTACTTTTATTCTGTACATTTTTTGCGAATCCTATTAATTGCGGATATCCATCAACGGATATTCCCAAAAGAGATTGATTTTGGCATAAATGACTCCCCGAAATCTATCTATATTCGTAAATTAGATAACATATTACTATTACTAAAAGAATTCGAATAATCAATAAATATGAAAATTACTTTAAGCCCCTTCTCTTATCACTTGCTGATTACTTGTTTTTCTGTTGTTTTGATGCTGCCTATCAATGCGCAGTCAGTCACTTATTATGTAGATTCACAACTAGGAAAAGACTCTAACAACGGACTAAGTACTGCCGCTCCATGGCAGACACTTACAAAAATTGGTGCAACAACTTTTCAAGCAGGAGATAAAATACTTATCAAATCAGGTTCAAACTGGACAGGAAGTCTTACGCTAAAAGGCTCGGGAACATCAGCTAAACCTATCGTAATTGACATTTATGGCGGAACTGTAAAACCGCATATAGATGGAAACGGAAAAACCGGTGATGTACTTTACTTAGGGAATATTGAATATTGGGAAGTTAATAATCTCGAAATTTCAAATGATGCTGCTTCCGCAGGTTCGCGCCGCGGAGTTCATGTTGATAATTCAAAGTCAGGAACCGTAAATCATATTTACTTAAAGAATCTTTGGATTCATAATATTAAAGGAACAGTAGGTGCTGATGCTGATGATGCTGCAAAAAGAACCGGAGGTATTGTTATCGAAGGAACAACTACCAGTACCCGATTTGATGATGTGCTTATCAGTGGCTGCACTATTGATTCAGTGGATGAAACCGGAATAATTACAAACAACACTTCCGGACATAGCGCTTATCCAAATTCTGCAGCATGGGAGAAAATTAGATTTACTAATCTTCATATAATTAATAATGTTATTCATGATATATCAAAAAATGCAATGATAATCAGATTAGATGACCACGGAATAATAGAATATAATACCGTCTACAGAACTGCAACACAGACAACCGGAAATAGTATGTTCACAATTTCGTCGGATGGAACGACTTTTCAGTATAATGAGGGTTATTTGAATATGTCAACCGGGGGTGATGGTTCTATGTACGATGCTGATTTAAGAAGTATTAATATTCTTTTTCAGTATAGTTACAGTCATGACAACGCTCATGGATTACTTTGGTTTTGGACTGAACCTACTGATTCGGGAATCGTATGCAGATATAATGTAAGCCAAAATGATAAGGGGATGATATTCGCTTTACATAACGATTTTGTCAGTGCATATATCTATAATAATGTAATTTTTATTGGAACGGGCGTTTCGCCAACAGTCATTGATGAATATTCAGGCGTAAAAACTTATGGGTTTTATAATAATATAATTTATAACCTCAGCGCAGGTGCAAAGTATAACCTTAAAGGGACCAATGTTACATTTAACTGGAATGCCTGTTACGGTTATCATCCGGGGAATGAATTTGTTGATCCTAATAAAATAAGGTCGGAACCGGGTTTTGTAAGCGCTGGAAGTGCAACTTATGGGATTGCATCACTAAGCGGATATAAACTAAAAGCAACTTCGCCATGTCTTGGTAAGGGTGTCCGTGTATTTAATCATCCTAAGTTTGATTTATGGGGGAATGCAATTCCTGATACGGGAGGCGTCGATGTTGGTGCAAATCAATTCGCTTTGCCTAATAAAGTTGATGACAGATTTACTGCTGCTGACGGATTTGTTCTTCTTCAAAATTATCCGAATCCATTTAATCCTTCAACGAAGATTTCTTATAAACTTCCTTACGAGTCTAATATTAAGTTGACTGTTTATAATTCGTTGGGCCAGCGCGTTAAAGAATTAGTGAATTCTGTTCAAAGAGCGGGTGTCCATGAAGTTGATTTCCAAGCAGAAAATTTATCCTCAGGTATATATTTTTATAAACTTGAAGCAGTATCAATT
>CAIWTC010000068.1 GCA_903915485.1 uncultured Ignavibacteriales bacterium
AACTGCAGAAAAATGAAGCTGATTTATATAAGATAAAAGAACAGGTCGTCCGCATTTACTTTAATATATTGCTTCTTGACGAGCAGCGCACTCAGGCAGACATCACCAAAAGCGACTTAACAGCAAGTAGAGAAAAAATAAACTCAGCCTACCTGAACGGCACCAGCACCCGCACCAACATTGATGTTCTTGACGCTGAGATTTTTAAAATCGAACAGCGAATCTGTGAGATTAAATTCAGCCGTAAAGCCAACGCGGAAGTGCTCTCTTTAATTACGGGCATTCCATGCGGTGAGTCAGTTGAACTCTCAATTCCAAACTCATCAATGATTGATTCTAAATCGGCAATCTCCCGTCCCGAGATAAACTTATTCCTTTCACAGAAAAATCTTTTCAGTACACAGGAAGAAATGATTTCAGCTAAGCAGCTTCCAAAACTTGGACTCTTCTTCACAGGCGGATATGGCAAACCCGCACTCAATGCACTTAAGAATGACTTTGACTGGTATTATGTCACGGGCGTTAAACTGAGCTGGTCGCCGAGCGTGTTTTATACAAGTTCAAACGAACATCAGATAGCCGAGCTTAACAGAAAGTCGGTCGATGTGCAGAATGAAACATTTCAACTGCTTATAAAACAATCGGTTGCACAAATCAACAGCGATATTGAAAAATTAAAGGAACTTCTTTCAACTGACGAAAAGATTGTTAAGCTCCGCACATCGGTAAAGGAATCATCAAAAGCCCAACTTGAAAATGGAACGATTACCTCCTACGATTTTGTAAGAGATGTCAACGCGGAGTCCTCGGCAAAGCAGAATCTTTCAACGCACAAACTTCAATTGCTTCAGGCCGAACAAAATATGAAACTTGCTCTTGGACTTTGATTCAACACTAAATACTATTAAGAAATAATTTTGAAAATTGACAGGTAACAAAATGAATAATAAATTAAAAACAGCATTGGCTTTAATAATAATCAGCACCGGGCTACTTTCAACCGGATGCAACGGAAACAAAAATAAGTTCGATGCTTCGGGCACATTTGAATCAGAAGAGTACATCGTATCCTCAGAAGCAAACGGAAAGCTAATAAAGCTCGAAATCGAAGAAGGTCAGCTTCTTAAAGAAAAAACTCTCGTAGGTATTATCGATACAACCCAACTTTATCTTAAAAAGAAACAGCTTGAAGGGAATATTGAAGCACTCCTCAGCAAACAGCCCGATGTAGCTGTTCAGTTGGGTGCAATTCAGGAACAGATTAACAACACCAAAAAGGAAATAACCCGCATCGGTAACCTTGTGAAATCAAATGCTGCAACAACCAAACAGTTAGATGATTTGAATTCACAACTGGATTATCTCACCAAACAGCATATTGCGCTGAAATCAAGCTTAACAATCACAACGACCGGCATTCAAAAGGAAGTTCTTCCGCTGAAAGCACAGATCGAGCAGATAAATGACCAGCTTGCAAAAAGTTATATCATAAATCCTGTTAACGGAACAGTTCTGACAAAATATGCAAAATTCAGCGAGATAACCGCAGCGGGCAAAGCACTCTATAGAATTGCAGATGTATCTGTTATGACATTACGGGCTTATATAACAGGAGATCAACTTGCCACAGTTAAGCTTAATCAAAAAATAAAAGTTTTTGTGGACAAGGGTAACAGCGAGCAAAAAGAATTAGAAGGTGAAATTTATTGGATTTCTTCCAAAGCAGAGTTTACACCAAAAACAATTCAAACAAAAGATGAACGCGCAAATCTTGTTTATGCAGTCAAGATAAGAGTTCCTAATGACGGATTCCTTAAAATAGGAATGTACGGCGAGATAAAATTATAAGTATGCATAGGGTTCGCCACAAATGGTGAATTGTAAATGATAGATGTAAAATGAACACGATAGAATTAAAAAACATAAATAAAACCTACACCAACGGAAAAGAAAAAGTTCTTGCCGTTGATAATATTTCCTTCTCTGTGGAGAAGGGTGAAATATTCGGATTAATCGGTCCCGACGGTGCAGGGAAGACTACTCTCTTCCGC
>CAIWTC010000069.1 GCA_903915485.1 uncultured Ignavibacteriales bacterium
CACAATATCTTTTTGCTTCAAACCGTGTGCCTCCCTTTGTTTGGGCACTAAATATTGTTTCGCGATTTCAACTTTTTCTTCTATGGTATAGCCAGAAACTTCAATTATTTCTAGCCTATCAATTAAGGCAGGATGAATATTATTTAAGGAATTGGCTGTTGCAATAAACATCACAGAAGTGATAGACCATTCGGCTAGGGTTGGCGAATAATGTTTAGCCGCTTCTTATGCACTCGCAGAATTAGCTAAAGAAGAAGTCCCCGAAGTTGTTAAACAAGCATATGGCGGTGTTGATATTAAATTCGGCAGAGAATACATCGTTCCTAAACCTTTTGATCCGCGCGTGCTGACACATGTTGCGCCCGCAGTGGCAAAAGCAGCAATGGAAACCGGCGTCGCAAAAAATCCTATCGTTGATTGGGATGCATACAGAGAACAACTGCTTGACCGCTTAGGCATCTCAAGAGAAATCGTTCGCCGCACAATTGAAAAAGCAAGAAACAAACCTCGCAAAATCGTTTTCCCTGAAGGCGAAGAATATAAAATCCTTAAAGCCGCACAGATAGCTTATGATGACGGTATCGTTCATCCTATTCTTATCGGCAGCAAAAAGAAAATGGAAGCCGTTATGGAAGAACACTCCATCAGCGGTGAAGGCTTTGAAATTATAGACAATAATGATTTTCCGGGACTTGATAATCTCGCTGAAAAACTTTACTCTCTCCGCAAGAGAAGAGGACTCACCAACCCTGAGGCTTATCAACTCTTAAAGAATAAAAATTATTTCGGCGCGATGCTTGTCCATTCAGGCTATGCTGACGGTATGATTTCAGGATTGACAACTTCATATCCTTCAACCATCCGCCCTGCACTGCACTGCGTAAAGCTCCGCGACGGAATCAAAAAAGTTTCCGGATGCTATGTAGTCATCGTTAAGAAAAAAGTTTTCTTCTTTGCAGATACAACCGTTAATGTTGACCCCAACGCAGAAGAACTTGCAGAAATTGCAATTCAAACCGCAATGACTGCAAAACGATTTGGTGTTGAACCAAAAATTGCAATGCTGTCATTCAGTAACTTCGGTTCCGCTCCTTATCCTCAATCAGAAAAAGTTGCAAAGGCAGTACAGATAATCAAGAAACTACGCCCCGAACTCAAAGTTGAAGGTGAGATGCAGGCAGATACAGCGCTTGTTCCTGAAATACTTTCAGGACATTATCCGTTTGTTGAATTCAAAGGCCCTGCAAACATCCTCATATTCCCTAATCTTGAAGCGGGTAACATCGCTTACAAGTTGATGGAAAGAATCGGAAATGCAGAAGTCATCGGACCAATCCTGATGGGTCTTAGCAAACCGGTACATGTTCTTCAGCAGGATGCAGAGATTAATGATATCGTTAACATGGCAGCAATTGCAGTCGTCGAAGCTAACGAAAAGCATTAGTCTTTTCAGAAACAAATAAATCTTAACGCCCGCAGAAATAAAATTTTCTACGGGCGTCTTTATTTTAAACATAAAAGATTTCAAAATATTTAGTAAGTTTAGATATAAAATGTAAGAGGCAGTGTCAAAAAAGCTTTTCCCATTAACACACGGATTTTTCCGTGTGGCCATGAGTTAACGCGAAGTGGTTGCGAACCGTTTTAACGGTTTAACACCCTTATGAGATAGCTTCACTCAATCATTAAATAAAAAAGTGATACACATATGAAAGATGAATTCTTAGCAGCAGCAATCGAAGAAGCCAAAAAAGGTTTGGCAGAAGGTGGAATCCCCATCGGTTCCGTAATCGTTCACAACGGTAAAATCATCGGACGCGGACATAACCGCAGAATACAAAGCGGAAGCCCCACGCTGCACGGCGAAATGGACGCGCTCGAAAACGCAGGTCGTCAACCCGCAAAAGTTTATAAAGAGTCAGTTCTTTACACAACCCTCTCACCATGCTCAATGTGCACAGGCGCAATTCTGCTTTATGGAATACCCAAAGTAATCATCGGCGAAAACAAAACATTCATGGGTGAAGAAAACCTTCTTTTCTCCCGCGGTGTAATTACCGAAGTCGTCCAGGACGAAGAGTGCATCAGCATGATGGAAAAATTCATTGCCGACCGTCCCCAGCTTTGGAACGAAGACATCGGCGAAGAATAAGGAACTTTATTATTGAATAAATTAATTTTAGTCTTACTGCTGTTTCCCGCAATGATATTCGCGCAGGTTAAGTTTTCCTCCGTCGGCATCTCCCTCGGAGGCGGTTCAATCTCTGCAAATTCACCGAAGGTAACTACATATTCAGCGGGTGCATACTTTGAGGTTTCATCACCCTGGTCAGATAACTTATTCATCAGACCGCAGGCACTTTATTCCCGCGACCTCAACATACTTTTCCCCGAAAACCGCAAAGGAAAAAATTACTCATACATCTACGGCGGCGGAGTTGATATAGTAAACAGAACCA
>CAIWTC010000070.1 GCA_903915485.1 uncultured Ignavibacteriales bacterium
AACCGCTTCCCGACAACGGACGCATCAACGCCATTGGAAGAGCTTCAGGGGGCATCCCCAAAGGTTCGGTGATAAACCTCAATCCCGAAATTAATATCTCCATTGCACCACCGGCACGAAAAATTCCTATTGCGCATAACATCGCAACAAGGTAAGGGATAATTTTTACTGCGATGTTAAATCCTTCTTTAGCACCTTCAATAAACTGCTCATACACTTTAATTTTTTTAATTACTCCAATAATCACAAAGATGATTATCAGACCTGGTATTGCAATAACAGAAAACACCTGTAAAACTCTCGCAACAGGTGACAAATCCAATGCATTCGCAGAGAATATAAAATGTTTTGCTAAATATATAATCGCTGACGCAACCAAAGCAAACAACAGGACTGAAACGCCCCTTCGACGAATTAATCCGGTCACCAAACTAATTCTTAAAGGAAATATCTCGAAAACTTTTGCACTTAAAATTCCCATTATCGTAGCACAACTCGAAGCAAATAATGAGGTAGCAATAATAAATGAAGGGTCACTGCTTCCTGCTGAGGCCCTTAACGCAATAGCAGTTGCAGGGATAAGTGTCAAACCAGCTGTGTTGATAGTAAGAAACATGCACATAGCATTTGTTGCCGTGCCTTTTTTAGGGTTGAGTTTATCTAACTCCTCCATTGCCTTCAACCCGAAGGGAGTTGCAGCATTTCCTAGACCTAGAAAATTTGCGGAAATATTCATAATCATTGCACCGATGGCGGGGTGATTCTCCGGAACTTCCGGGAAAAGTTTACGCATAAATGGAGTTACAAGCTTAGAAATCAGGTTTATCATCCCTGCTGCTTCTGCAATTTTCATTACACCAAGCCAAAGACACATCACCCCTATCAACCCAAGAGCAATAGTAACCGATTTTTCAGCATATTTAAGAACTGCGGAAGTTACATCATTCAACTTTGTAAAAGATACTTTTTCAAATTCAATTTGAACCTTCTGCTCTGCTCCATTTGAAGCGCTTTGAAGAAATACTATCGAAGCGCTTATATCATTGTCATCACCAGAGGCAGCGGCAATTTTCTTAATGACATCCTGTGAATTGGAATGAAGAATCAAATTTACTTTATAAACAGAATCAACTTTACCATTATTGAGTATAGCATCAAAAACGACCGCATCGTGAATTGGGACATGAAAAAAACTTGTTGCTGCCTCCGGGGATATTGTGATTATTCTTTTGGCAGAATTTGCAGAATCTTTGTTGTCCTTCAAAGCTGATAGCGCGCCTTGAATTTGTTTTCCATTCTGATATTTATCGGAGGCTAAGTCAGAAATATCAAAGTATAAAGCGGAAGTGATTCCCAGAACAATTAAAAATGTCCAAATGTAATTCAGCATGATTTAATATTTCTAATACCTTGGATTCTTACGCCAAAGAAATGTCGAAAGTAGTATTTGTTCTAACCCAAACAATGGCTTCCAACCTAAATCTTTGCGTATTTTTGCTGATGATGCTACAAGCGACTCAGGATCTCCAGGACGGCTATCCACAATCTTCATAGGAATTTTCCTGTGAAATATTTTCTCGGCGAGAGCTACTAACTCAAGCACTGAATTGCCTGAATCAGTACCTATATTAAAAAAGTCATTAGCAACTGTATCAAAATTTTTCAAAGCTAAAACATGCGCTTGGGCAATATCTGCCACATGCACATAATCCCGAACTCCGCTTCCGTCTATGGTGTTAAACTTATTTCCAAAAACATACATTTCGTCTTTTTTTCTAAGCGCGCAGTCAACCACTAAAGGAATCAGGTGAGTTTCATCTTTTCTGGATTCACCATTAAAAGCAGTGGCCCCTGCAGCACAGAAAAATCGAAACGCAACAAATTTAAGTTTATTAGAATTAGCTAAATCCTTGAGAATCTCTTCGACAAACAACTTAGATTTCCCATATGGATTTATTGGAATATGTGCATGGTTTTCATCAACCGGCTGATATTCAGGTTCACCATAAATAGCCGCTGAAGATGAGAAGATAAACTTTCTCACACCAAATTCCTGCATGCACTCAAGCAAAGTCAAGGTATTAGTGATATTATTAGAATAATATAACTCCGGAACTATAACTGAATGAGGGACATTAGATGATGCCGCCAAATGTATGACACAGTCTATCGCATTATTTGTAAAAATATCCTGCAAGGCTTTTTTATCGCCATAATTGACTTGATAGAACTTGACTGAGTTCGGCAAACTTTTAATATTACCTTCTCTCAAATCATCAAGAATAATTAAGTCATATCCCGCATTAATGCAGTACTCTGCGACAATGCTTCCAATATAGCCGGCCCCTCCGGTTAAGAGTAATGCCAAATTTTCCTCATGCTAATTCAATAAATAAAAATTAAGATTCTATTAAAATAACATTTCTTTTTAAATAATTATTCCTGAATTTTGATAAGGGAAAACATAGAACTACAATCGCTAAACAAATTCATTCAAGCTTAATTCATAAAACTATTCCTTTGGTCACCAAATTTTAGTATTTTAGCAACAATAAAATATAATATTCGGAGTCCCTATGAGCTTAAAAGAAACAATAAATGAAGAAATGAAAGCAGCGATGAAATCCGGCAACAAACTTCGCCTGGAAACAGTTCGCTCTATTCGTGCTTTAATTTTAGATTTTGAAAAAAGTGGTGCAGCAAGAGAAATGACGCCTGATGAGGAAATTCAATTGCTTAATACAGCTGTCAAAAAAAGGAAAGAAGCATTAGAACTATTCAAAGCAAACAACCGACCTGAGCTTGCAGAAAAAGAAGCCTTGGAATATGCAATTCTTATGGAGTTCTTACCCAAACAACTTACGGAAGAAGAAGCTCTTGCTGAAGTAAAAATCTTGGCTCAAGAATTAGGCGCAACCGGTAAAGAACATTTTTCCAAACTGATGCCTGCAGCAATGAAAGCACTAAAAGGAAAAGCCGACGGCAAAATAGTCCGTTCGCTAGTTGAAAAATTATTAGGGATAAATTAATCTTGTTAGATATAATAGTTATTGCATTCTGTGCCGTTTCATTTATTTTAGGTTTCAAAGACGGCTTTGTTAGAAAGCTTATTGGTACTGTCGGATTTTTCTTTTCAGTATTCTTAGGTATTAAACTAGCTCAGTATGGTGGGAAAATCATCTCATCTATGATGGGTAGCGAGCCCGGATTCAGTAACGCGTTCGGCGGGTTTTTAATTTTTGTCCTGTGCATGATTGCAACCGCATTTATTAAACGGTGGGTTCATCCTTTTGACAAAGTTAACAACATGATTAATAAAATTGTAGGCGGAGTTGCCGGTACTATCCAAATTCTTATTTTCATGAGCGCTGCATTTTATATCTTGAATATTTTCAACTACCCGTCTAAACCCGTCAGAGAGAAATCAACTTTTTACGGCAGTGTTTATTCAGTTATGCCTAAAGCTATCGAATTTATTTCCGGAGCTTCATCGAGTCTCCCCAAGACACTTCCTAAGAGTATAACTCCAGAATCTAAGTAATGACCGACAAATCAGCGACCTCCATTCTTGAGTTTTCCAAAGTTCTTGGATTTATCTCTAAATATTCCTGTACGGATTTAGGGAAAAAACTTGTCGAAACTCTAGAGCCCTTCAAAAAAAATTCGGAAGTTGAATATCAAGGGACACTGGTTTCTGAGGCGAAAAATATTTTAATTGAAAAGGAGCCCCCTCCTTTTATTTCATTGCCGGATTTAAGAGATGATATCTCCCTAAGTAAAATCGACGGTGCAGTTTTATCTGCAAAAAAACTGCTTGAAATATTAAACTTGGCAGCATCATCTAGAAATTTATTCCAATTCTTACACGCTACAGACATCAATGCGAAAAACATTGTTGAATACTGCACCACCCTATTTGTTGACAAAGTATTTGAAAAAAATATTTCCTCGATATTTGATGAAAGTGGAAATATAAAAGACTCTGCAAGCAGAGAACTCAAACGCATCCGCGATGATATTAAAGATAAAAATATCGACCTTCAAAAAATCGTAAATAAAATTTCTAAAAATCTTGCGGACCAAGACATCTTGCGGGAAGAATTTTTAACTCTTAGGGATGGCAGAGTTGTCCTTCCAATAAAAGCTGAATTCAAACGGCAGATAAAAGGATTTATTCATTCAGAATCCGCCACCGGTCAAACTGTTTATATTGAACCTGAAGAAACGCTTCATCTGAATAACGAGTTGATTACATTATCTTTTGCAGAGAAAAGAGAGATTGAGAGAATACTTAAAGAACTTACTAAAAGAGTCGGCGAAAATAGTATTGCGTTGCAGACATCACTTCATACAATCGCTAAACTTGACTCGGTGTTTGCAAGAGCACATTATTCAATTGCAATAATAGGTAGTTTTCCGCAAATAAATTACGATGGCCTTTTTGAAATTTCGGATGCCCGCCACCCTATTCTGCTTCAGAAGTACGGCAGGGAAAAAACCGTTCCGCTTTCACTTTCAATAAGTAGAAACAAGAACATTATCATTATTACCGGCCCGAATGCGGGAGGAAAAACTGTCGCCCTCAAGACAATAGGCTTACTTACTTTAATGGTATTTTCGGGAATACCAATCCCCGCTTCACCTGATTCAAATTTTTCAGTTGTGGACGGGCTGTTTGTGGATATCGGCGATCAGCAATCCCTCGAAGAAGATTTAAGTACTTTCAGTTCACACTTATCTAACATTAAAAGAATACTGAATGCTGCGGGGAAGAACTCGATTGTCCTACTCGATGAACTCGGGACAGGCACAGACCCAGCAGCAGGTTCGGCACTTGGAGCGTCAATTCTTTATGCGTTGAAGGAAAAGTCTTGCTTCGTGCTGGCATCAACACATCATGGCAATCTGAAGTTTTTATCACAATACGAAGAATGTTTTCAAAATGCTGCAATGGAGTTTGATACCATTAATCTAACTCCGACATATTTGCTCAAACAAGGTCTGCCCGGCTCAAGTTATGCATTTGAAATAGTTAAGCGGCTCGGATTCTCTGATGCATTTATTTCCAAGGCAAAAAGTTTCCTCTCCGATAGTACTGAGAAGATTGATAAATCCCTAATTGAAATTGAAAACACTCAGCAAATACTCAAGGAAAATCAAAAACAAGTTGAACGCGAGAACTCAAGATTAAAAGGACTGACAACTCTTTATCAGCAGAGAATAGAAAAACTAGAAGCAGAAAAATCTCAAATCCTGAAGAAAGCTAAACTCGAAGCCGAGGAGTTTTTATCGAAAGCCAACAAGGAACTTGAGCAGACAATCAAACAGCTAAGGGAATCACAGGCGGCTGCCAAAGAAATTTCTTCGGCAAAAAAAGTTTTAGCCAACATTAAAAAAGATTTCGAAAGTATTCCATCACCTAAACTTCCGGAGGCTCAGAACTATGAGTTCAAAGTTGGCGGATTCGTTAAAATCAAAAACTCAGGCTCTGTGGGCAAAATTCAGACTATCGACATTCAGAAAAAAAGAGCAAGTGTTCTTGTCGGGAAATTGATAATGTCAGTAAGCCTGGCGGATTTAGAACCTTCAGATAAAAAAGAAGAGAAAAATTATTCTTCGCTGAATAATGATTCCCTTACAACTCAACCTTCGTTTCGATTTGATATCAGAGGTAAAAGACCTGATGCGATTGAAAATGATGTTATAAAATTTATTGATTCTGCCTACATGAACGGTTTTGACCGTGTCGAAATA
>CAIWTC010000071.1 GCA_903915485.1 uncultured Ignavibacteriales bacterium
GGGAACAATAGCCGTAGAAAGCGATGGGATAGATATCTGTTCTTGAATTGCTGCTCTGATATCCATGCCCGATGAATCGGGGGTTTGGTATAAAGGTAATTCAATATCGTTAAATTCGTCAGTGAGCCGTTTGAAGCTAAGTTTAATCATTTTATTATTCTTTATGTGAATGTTCAGTTATGAGCTAAGAGATGTTTTTTCTTAATAATAAATTTAATGAATGGCGTGAAACTATTTTGAAGATAAATAAAGAAGCCAGGAAAACAAGCAGCATAGCAATCTTTATGATATTATGACTGTTTAAGTAATTCCAGTTCATATAATAAACTGTTCCGATTATGATGACCATTAGAAGGACTAGCGATACTTTGTTCCACTCATATTTAATAGGAAAAACTTTTTGTGACATAAAGTAAAATCCGATTGCCATGGCTAAATAACTTAACAAGGTTGAGATTGCAGCGCCCATAATATCAAGTTGAGGGATGAGTATGAAATTTGCAACTACATTAATCATTGCGCCTATACCCATTATTAGGGGGAATGCTATACTCTTCTCTTTTATAAAAAGACCCGCAGAAAAATTTATATAGAAGCCGTTCAGCAAATAAGCAAACAACACAACCGGGATGATTGATAGTCCGCTCCAATAGGCCTTGCCTATTAGCGAATAACCGCCAATTTTTAGCGTTGCAAAATCATAGACAAAAAGCGAGAGGAAAACTAAAATGATTGAACCTACTGCCGTAAAATAAGTGAAGACCTTAGAGAATAATTCTTTACCCTTTTCTTCTTTTGAATTTTCCAGAAAGAACGGTTGCCACGCGAATTGAAACATAGATACAAACAGCATCATAAATATTCCCATTCGATAGTTTGCCTGGTATATTCCGAGAGTTTCAAAACCTTTTAACTTTTCTACAATCGGTCTATCAATTACCTGCATGAACATTGATGCGATTCCTGCAGGAAGGTACGGAAGCCCGAATTTGAAAAGCTTTCTAAGCAGGTCTTTGTTGAATGTTCCCTTTTTGAAGAGAAATAATTCAGGTGCTAACAAAATAAGTGAGAGTAGCGAAGCGGCTAAATTGCTGATGAAAACGCTCTCTATACCTTTTTTTAGCCCGACAATTAGAATAATATTCAGTGTTATATTAAATAGTATGTTGGCGATTCTGATTAGTGAGAAGTTAATTGCCTTCTTCTTTAGCCTTAGTGAAATATATGGCAGGGCGGTTATTGAATCAACAAGTAAAATCGCTGCAAGATAATACCAGAGATAACTATGTTGTACAGGAATATTAAATGCAGACGAAAGCAAAGACTTCCCAGCAAGAATCAGCAGTATCAAAAAGCCATCAACTGCAAGCACAGGGAATAAAGAGGTTTTGAATATACTCTCGCGTTCAGAAATGTCTGCGGTGCCTGCATATTTAAGGTATGCTGAATCCATACCAAATAGAAAAAATATATTTAGTAGCGCGATGAATGTATAGAGTATGGAAATAACTCCATAGTCTGACGGATTGAAAATATTTGTATAGAAGGGAACGAGAAGAAAATTAAGAAATCTTCCGACGATTGTGCTGAGACCGTAAAGGGCAGTATCCTTCGTTAGTTGCTTTAATTTATTCCGCATTTTATAATGAAGACTGAATTATACTTTTAATTCTAATGAGATATCAAGAGCAGAAATGCTGTGTGTCAATGCACCGATTGAAATATAATCAACTCCCGTAAGCGCTATGTTTCTAACCGTATCTAGATTTATTCCGCCTGATGCTTCGGTTTTGCATTTTCCATTGATAATTTTAACTGCTTCAGTCATCTGTGGTATCGTCATGTTATCGAGCATGATAATATCCACGGGGAGTTTAATTGCTTCTCTAACTAAATCTAAAGAGGTCGTTTCCACCTCAATTTTTACTTTGGGATATTTGGTCTCTTTATATTTTAAGCAGCGGTTTACTGCCTCGGTTAATGAACCTGCTATATCGATATGATTATCTTTTATAAGAAAAAGCTCTGAGAGGTCGGAACGATGATTCTCTCCGCCGCCTAGTTTTACTGCCAGTTTATCTATTAACCTTAATCCCGGAACGGTCTTGCGGGTATCAAGGATTTTTGTGTTGGTATCTTTGAGAATCTCAACATATTTATTTGTCAGTGTAGCAATGCCGCTCATCCTCTGAATAAAATTCAGAGCAACTCTTTCGGCGGTTAATAAAGATATTGCGGGCCCGTTGACATTTGCAATGATATCTCCTTTTTTAACTTTCGAACCGTCTGGGATTAACACTTCAATGTTAATTCTTTCATCAACTAAACTGAAAACTTTTTTGACGACATCAATACCGGCAACTATACCGTTTGCTTTAGCTAAAAAGTATCCGACAGCAATATTATGCTGCTGAAAGATAGCATTAGTGGTTATGTCCTCTAATCCAATATCTTCTTTTAAGGCGCTTAAAATCAATTGATTTAATGTTTCGTCAGGTATTTGCTTATTCATAATATTTAGAAACTTTTTCCATAAAAATTGCAGGGGGACGGCAGGCTCTTCTTGTCTCTGCATTTACAAACATCAAGTCAACATAGCCTTCAGCAATTATCACATTGCGCGAAAGACATCTGATGGTATGCTCGATGTGAACTTTTGCCGAGGAGATATCGGGAACGCGTGTTTCAATCTCAAGTTCCTCATCATAGAATGCAGCATTTTTATATTGAAGAAATGCTTCCCGTACGGGCATGTGGTAACCACTTTTTTCAATGAGGTCATAAGGCAGTCCGACAGACCTCATCATTTCAGTTCTTCCAACTTCGAAATATTCTAAGTACTTCCCGTTATAAACAAAGCCCATTTGGTCTGTGTCTGCATAGCGGACACGAATAAAGTGTTTGTTGATAAGCATGGGGTTATTCTATAACCTTGCCCATTCGTGAAAATTTTTCGACTCTTTGCTCTACAAGTTTATCGGGTTTAATTTTTTGAAGCTGTACTAATTCTTCAAGAATAATATTCTTAAGTGTCTCTGCGGTCTTCTCGTGATTTTTGTGTGCGCCACCTAAGGGTTCCGGAACTATGCGGTCAATGACATTGAGTGCAAGCAAATCAGGTGCAGTCAATTTGAGTGCCTCTGCCGCCTGTTCTTTATAATCCCAACTGCGCCATAGGATGCTTGAGCAAGATTCAGGACTGATAACAGAGTACCAGCAGTTTTCAAGCATTAATATTCTGTCACCTACTCCAAGGCCTAAAGCACCACCGCTAGCGCCTTCTCCAATAATGACTACAATTACAGGAACTTTGAGTGTGCTCATGACAAATAAATTTCTTGCGATGGCTTCTGCTTGTCCACGCTCTTCAGCTTCAAGCCCCGGAAATGCACCGGGTGTGTCGAGCATGGTGATAATAGGTTTGTTGAATTTTTCTGCCAACTTCATTAACCTTAATGCTTTTCTGTAACCTTCAGGATTAGGCATTCCGAAATTTCTATAAACATTTGATTTTGTATCTCGGCCTTTTTGGTGACCAATAATCATAACTTTTTGGTCTTCGATTTTTGCGAAACCGCCAACAATTGCGCTATCATCTTTATAATATCTGTCGCCATGAAGTTCCATGAAGTCTTTGGTCATCATATAGATGTAATCCAAAGTATAAGGACGCTCAGGGTGACGGGCCAATTGAACTCTCTGCCACCGGGTTAAATTTTTATACACATTTAGTTTAAGTTCGTTTACTTTATCTTCAATTAGTTTTATATCCGGTTCAATCTGAAGACTATCGGAAACTCTGCGCATTTCAGCCAGTTTCTCTTCCAGTTCAGCAATTGGTTTCTCGAATTCTAATATTGTTTTTGCCATTTAATTAATCTCTTGAAAATAATTTAAAAAATGTTTTAGAGAGAATCTCTAAGTCCAGCCAAATATTTTGGTTCTTGGCATAGAATATATCTAATTTTTCTGAATTTTGCTCACCATCAATTTCTACATTCCATAGTCCGGTGATGCCTTTTTTGCCTAAATAAAGCTTCCCTTTAGTCTGTTCTTTTGGACCAACTAAGCTCATTTTCCCCATAATAACCTGGAAAAGTGAACTTTTCCATCTTTCCAGGTTGCCGTTTTTGGAAGCGTGAAAAATAAAAGGCTTAAATATATAGAAAATAGGGAGAAAAAATAATGTTAAAATCACATCAACAATGCGTTTTATAAATATTTGCACGGGAGACGAGAGATTGAATCTAATATCAACCAGAGGAATATCATGAAGCATGGTAATTTCAGATTTGCCAATCATAAAATCCATTTTATCTCCCGCCATTTTGAACTCAATCCCATCATTATGTATTGAAGAAACAATTTTGATGATTTGGGTGTATGAGAAGTCAGCAGTTGAAAATATTACTTCAGTAACTCCAAGGTCTTTTATGACTTTGTTTATATTCTCGAGTGTGCCTACTACCGGAGCACCTAGAATTTTGGAGTTTAATTTTTTAATATCAGCCGAGATAAACCCGACAAGTCGATAGTAGTCAGTTCTTTTAGAAAGAAGTTTATTTGCAAGATCTTCTGCAACATGTGAATCGCCAACGATAAGTGCCTTTTTTGCCCCGGCTCTAAAAGGGTTGTCTAATAGAAAATAAAATTTAGCGATTAATCGCCAGTTGATAAAGAAAAATAAACTGAATGCATAAGTTATGATAAATACAGCGCGGCTGTAACCAAACTCTTTAAAGAAATAAGTTAATGATGAAATTAAAATAAAACTTATAAAAGTTGCTGAGATTGAACCTGCAACAGAAATTCGATTCTTTTTATACGCTCCAACTATTGCTCCTATAAAAAAATGAAATCCAATCGGAACTATATAAACGATAGGCACCGCATATTTAGGAAAGCCTGACCAACCGCTATTTGCTTCAACAATTCGTTCAGCAACATACATTGAGGAGTTAAATATAATTGCATCAAGAAGCAAAGACAGTATAGAGATGAGCCTTTTTTGGAGGAATGCAATTGCATGGCCTAAAGATATTCCTACAACTAAGATTGACTCTATTAATAGATGTGAGGCGAAGTGTTTCCGTACAAAAAGTCTCATCGCGTCATAGAAATTTTTAGTTTCGTTTATGCTGCTTCTTTTTGTGCTCTCTCCTTTAAAGTGAATTATCTCTGTTTCATGTAGGTAATATACTTTGTTCCCGGATTTTTGTACGCGGTAGCAAAGGTCTAAGTCTTCGCCATACATAAAAAAATCTTC
The DNA here is from genome assembly GCA_903915485.1 of uncultured Ignavibacteriales bacterium. GTDB lineage: Bacteria > Bacteroidota > Ignavibacteria > Ignavibacteriales > Ignavibacteriaceae > CAIYTF01. The sequence continues at coordinate 5,267 of CAIWTC010000071.1, forward strand.
ATCAAACCCGCCGATAACTTCGTAAACAGCTTTTCTTAAAAACATAAACGCACCAGAGATAGCATCTACTTCATATGTGTCATCTTCATTAAGGTAAGTTAGATTATAATGTGCAAAGATGCGGCTTTTGGGGAATAGGCGGCCTAATCCAAAAATTTTGCAGAATGAAGTCCACGGTCCCGGGAATCCTCTTCTGCAGGAAAGTTGAAAAGTTCCGTCAGGGTTCAATACTTTACACCCGCTCATGCCAATCTCGGGATGCGACTGCATATAGTCAAACATGGCTTCAAGGGTGTTTTCTTTCAGAATAGTGTCGGGATTTAGCAGAAGAAAATATTTCCCCGAAGCGGCTTTAAGTGCAAGGTTATTGGCCTTTGCAAAGCCTAAGTTTTTTTCATTTGCCATTGTTTTAACCGAGGGAAATTTTGAGGTGAGCATCTCAACGCTTCCATCCTTAGATGCGTTATCGACAACAATAATTTCAACTTGAAGTCCTTTAACAGCAGAAAATATCGACTGCAGGAGATTCTCCAGGAATTCTTTGACATTATAGTTGACTATGATAATAGAAATATCCACAGTGCCCTTAGAGAATTCCGAACATAGATTGCAGGCGTAGTTTCCATACTAACCATGCGGCTTCGTATACTATGTTTCGCGACATCTTAGATGTTCCGACATGTCTATCGATAAATATTATAGGTATCTCTTTAAGCTTGAATCCCTTTTTCCACACCTTGAAATTTATTTCAATCTGAAAAGCATATCCATTTGAAGTTACTTCCTTAAAATTAATAGCAGCGAGAACTTCTTTGCGAAAGCATTTGAATCCACCTGTTGAGTCAGCGATTGGCATTCCTGTAATTACATGCGTGTATTTGTTTGCAAAGAAACTTAGTAAAAGTCTGCGCATTGGCCAATTAACAACATTAACTCCGTTTGTATAGCGGCTTCCAATAACCACATCATAAGTTTCGATTTCTCTTAGAAAATTTTTTAATTCTCTAGGGTCATGGGAATAGTCTGCATCCATTTCAAATGCATAATCATAGTTATTCTCAAGAGCGTACTTAAATCCTAGACAATAGGCTGTTCCCAGTCCCATTTTACGGGGCCGTTTTAAGATGTGGATTCGCGGATTAGTTTCCGCAACTCCGCTGACAAAATCGCCTGTACCGTCCGGAGAGTTGTCATCTACAATAAGCATATGCAGACTCTCGGGGTAGAGGTCAAGTAAGTCAGGAATTAGATTTTTAATATTATCTAATTCATTATAAGTCGGTATTATTACAAGCGAAGTTTTTTCCATGGATTTTGTTTTATATTTTAATTATTAAAATATTAATTGTAATGCCC
>CAIWTC010000072.1 GCA_903915485.1 uncultured Ignavibacteriales bacterium
AAAGAACTCGGACTTGAAAATGATGTAACTGTTTACTTCACAGGTACAGTTATGGAAGAAGACTGCGATGGTCTCTGCTGGAAGTATCTTTATGAAGAAGAGAAAATCCGCCCCGATGCAGTAATCATCACTGAACCTACTGACTGTAAAATTTACCGTGGTCACAGAGGCAGAATGGAAATCAACGCATCATTCTTCGGCGTATCAGCTCACGGTTCAGCACCTGAACGCGGAAAGAACGCAATCTACATGGGCTCACGCGCATGTCTTGAAATTGAAAAATTAAATGAACGCTTAGCTTTTGACCCATTCCTCGGCAAGGGTTCATGCGCACTTTCTGAATTCGTTTCAGGAAGTCCTTCACTTTGCGCAGTATCTGATTATGCAAAAATCCATGTCGACAGAAGACTCACCAAAGGCGAAGACAAAGCACTTGCAGTTGCACAGATTGCTGAAGTTTGTCCTCCTGATGCAAAAGTAGAAGTTCTATATTATGAAGGAGTTGCATACACAGGCAAGAAATACGGAATGGAAAAATATTATCCAACTTGGGTAATGGAAGAAGATTCTCCAATTGTTAAAACCGGTATCAGTGCATATAACGCATTATATAATGCAGCACCTGTGGTGGACAAATGGACATTCTCAACAAATGGCGTTATGACCTGCGGTGTTTATGGAATTCCAACTTTGGGATTTGGACCGGGTAATGAAATCTACGCTCATGCACCAAATGAAAAAACTCCAATTGAAGACTTAATCAAAGCATCAGCATTTTATGCAAGCTTTGTTCAATTATGGTAATTAACTAATAACTAAACAAAATTCTAAGGAATTATTTATGGTATCAAATTTAAAAGGTAAGCACTTCATTACCGAGGATAACTGGACTAAACAAGAGTTGGATACAGTATTCGAAACAGCTTTTGATTTGAAGAAAAAATTCGCTCTCGAAGAACCGACCCGTCACTTAGTTGACAAAACCTTATTCATGATTTTCTTTGAGCAATCAACACGCACAAGAAACTCAATGGAGGCAGGAATGACTCAGTTGGGCGGACATGCTCACGATTTAACTGCTGACAAGATGCAGATTTCACATGGTGAAGCTCCAAAAGATACAGCTATCATTCTTTCAAGAATGGGACACGGTATTGCAGTGCGTAACTGTTTCTATGGAATCGGTTTGAAGTATCTTGAAGAAATGGCTAGAAATTCAAAACGACCTATCATGTCACTTCAGGATGATGTTTACCATCCTTTCCAGGGACTTGCTGACTTGATGACAATTTTTGAGCACCGCGGAAGAAACACTAAAAAATTAAAAGTTACAGTTTCGTGGGCTTATGCTGATACACATTCAAAACCTTTGTCAGTACCTCAGACACAGATTCTTTTATTCCCACGCTACGGAATAGATGTTACAGTTGCTAATCCGCCTGAGTTCCCATTGAGCAGCAACATCATTGAAAAAGCTAAATTGAATGCTGAAAAAGGCGGCGGAAGTTTGAAGTTTACAAACAATATGGATGAAGCTTTTGAAGGTGCAGATATCGTTATTCCTAAGAACTGGGGCGGCTTCGGTCACTACGGTGTTGACCACTACTTAGCAAATGAAGCTGAATGCAAAGCTGAAATGAAATCCAATCTTTCAAAATACAAGAGCTGGATTTGTGATGACAGAAGAATTAAACTTGCATCAAAAGATGTTAAACTTATGCATGCACTTCCTGCTGACAGAGGCAATGAAGTTACAGACGAAATTTTAGACAACCCTGATATTTCAATTGTTTTTGATGAAGCTGAAAACAGACTTCATACTGCAAAAGCAATTATGTCTTTGACGATGTAATTGGGAGTTGGCTGTTAGCTGTTAGCCTTTAGGTGTTAGCAGTTGGCGACCTCACCCCTGTCCCCTCTCCTTATACATGAGGGGGGTAAGTAAAAATATTAAGGCTCTTTCATTTTTTGAATGGAAGAGCCTTTTTTTTGATAGCATATCTATAGTCCCTCCTCCTTCACAAGGAGAAGGGAGCTTGGGATGAGGTCTAAAAGCTACTTCAATAACTTGGTAATATCTTCACTCAAAGGTTTCTTTCCGGAAGGGAATACACTTACAAGTTCCCCTTCTTCGTTAATTAAGTATTTATAGAAATTCCATTTTGGGTCGGAGTTGTTCCAGCCGTTTTTGGTCTCGTCTGTGAGCCATTGAAATACCGGTGATTTATCATCGCCTTTAACTGAGACCTTCTGTGACAGCGGAAAAGTTACTCCAAAATTTAACTTACAGAATTGTTCTATCTCTTCGTTGGTGCCGGGTTCCTGTGAAAGGAAGTTGTTTGCAGGGAAGCCGATTAGGACTGCTTTATCTTTGTACTGTTCGTGGAGTTTTTCCAATTCTTCATATTGAGGGGTGTAACCGCATTTTGATGCAGTGTTAATAATCAAAACTTTCTTGCCTTTGAACTCCGACATGCTTACAGTTGAACCGTTCATGGCGGTGTAATTAAGTGAGTAAAAAGAAACTTTGCTCTTTTTACCGTCAGGACGCATGCCGCCGAAGCATCTGAATGAAACGAATCCAAGCAGCGCCATCAGCGAAATTGATAGAATATTTTTTATTGATGTTTTCATAATCTTTATATGTTCTTTGTCTTTGTTTATATATTATATAAACAATTGAAAAACAGTAAAGGTTCGCCGTTTGCGTTCTGAAACGCTTCGGGTTTTTTTTGTTTAATATAGTATAAAACCGTATATTTGACTTTAGGTTCATTTTGCCCAAGGCAAAAATTATTCTTTCAAAATTAACAAAAATGAAGTAAGTGATGGAAAATAACAACGAGATTAAAATTATTGATTTTCTGAATATATTCTATAAATGGCGGAAAATGGTAATTATAAATGTATTTATTTTATCCACAATAACCATTGGGATTGTACTGCTTATCCCGAATGAGTACAAGGCCAGCGCAACAGTTTTTTATACAAAAGACAATTCTTCATTGCTCGATTTAGGGAGTATGCTGTCTTCCTCAAATGGCGCTAAAGCTAAAATTGGAGCTAAAGTATTTGGTGCTACAGGAGTCTCTACCGAAGACATGCTTCTTGCAATTTTAAGTCGAGGCTCAACAATCGGGCATATTCTGACAAAATTTGATTTAATGAAATATTATGGAAGAGAAGATGGGGATATGGATAAAGCGGCTAAAGCGCTTTTGAATGATTTTAGTTTTGGACCCGATGACCATGGAATGCTACAGATAAGCATGATTAATAGAGACCCCGTCTTAGCGGCTAACATTGTAAATTATCTTATCCCTTACCTCGACAGTATTAACATTCAGCTAAATGTTCAACAAGCTGTAAATAACCGTGATTTTTTAGAGAAACGCTACCAAAAAGTAGTCACCGACTTAAAAGAGTCAGAAGAGATACTCCACAAAATGCAGCAAAAGTATCATATTTTCTCAATTCCTGCACAGTTTGAAGCAGCCGTAAAAATGATAGCAGAGTTGGAGGGAAGATTAATGGAGGCGGAGATAAAACTACAGTATGCAAAATCTA
>CAIWTC010000073.1 GCA_903915485.1 uncultured Ignavibacteriales bacterium
AGGTGCGCAACCTTGTATATGCTACACTTGGTAAACCTGATGATGTAGATGACATCGCACAGGAAGTATTTATTATTGTATTCCGTAAACTGCATTTATTCAGATTTGAATCGCAGTTTACCACTTGGCTTTATAGAATTACAATTAATAAATGCCGCGACCATATCCGCCGCGCAAAAATCCGTAGTTTCTTTTCTCCGCTTTCAAGTCACGAAACAATGGAGTACGCGGAGAAAACAAAAGATTCTAATTTCGACTTGCAGGAAATAGTCAGGATGAAGATTGCTGAACTTCCCGAGAACTACCGCATTCCACTCATTCTTAGAGACATTGAAGGAATGAATTATCAGCAAATTGCAGAGACTCTGAACGCTGAAATCGGCACAGTGAAATCAAGAATTTTCCGTGCCCGCGAAGCCTTAAGAGTTTTGCTGGAACCCTTAAAAAAGGATTTAATATGACCAAAATTGATACAAAGACTTTAACGAATATTTCCGCCTACCTTGATGGCGAGTTGAATGAAAACGAAAAATTACAAACCGAAGAAGAGCTGCAGAAATCCGCATCACTACGCGAAACGATAAACGACTACAAACTTATAAGCACTGCCGCATCATCTCTGCCGCCTCTACAGGAAGATATTTCTTTTGAGAGTAGATTATTCTCTAAGTTAAACGAGAAACGAAGCAGCACACCTTTTTTCGATTCTTATAGAAAACCCGCAATTGCTTTTGCATCGCTGTGCATTTTGTTCATGGCTATTTATAATTATTACCCGGGCGCATTCTCACATTTTCTTGATACGAAAAAACAAGAAATTCTATCGCTTACCAATAACTTAAAGCCGCTTTTGTTTGCTACAAACCTTACCAAAGACGATATTTTTGATTTCGCATTCAACAAACAGATTCCTATCAACAAGGACAGCAAACAGGTAATTCAATTAGGCACTAACGCTTCAGGAGAAGAATTCCTTGAAGTCAAAAACGCAGAAGTGTTTCCATCAAAATTCGGGTATACTCAATTTGTAAGTTCTCTTAAACTTAAACCTGAGCAAGTTAAACAAGTCGATAAAATTCTTGAGAAGTACTCGGACAAAATTGCCTCTGCAGTTCTTGTGAACGATAAAAATACAGTTGCAATAAATTCACAAATATGGGACTTCCATAATCAACTTCGTCAGGAGTTGGTTGATTTTGCAAACAACGCAAACCCTACTGTCTGCAAATCTGTAATGCCGCTGAACTTTTCCTTCAGCGCAAGCAATGCAGGCGCACAATCAGCAAGTCTTTCTTCGGATATGTATTACTGCATCTCCCCTGATTCATTTTTTACTACTTCACTTAACATTGACAAGGCTCAACTCCTTGCCGAAATAGAAGAAGAGAAAAATTCGGGTGATCTTGCCAACACCAAAGAAGAAATAAAAAGAGTAAAAATCGAATTCAAGAACACACTTAAAGATGCTAAGAAAAATTTAGCTTCACTAAAAAATATTGAAATTCTAAACCACGGCTCAAAAATTAAAATTCACATCCCCGATGCCGTATCACCTGATGTATTGTTGCCGGGCATAGACCAATTTACTTTTAGGTTAGATTCAGTATTCAAAAACTTAGAGAATTTGTCTTTGGCAATTAATGTAACCGAAAACGGGAAGAAAAATCATATTCAGCTAAACTTGGGAGCGGACGATAACGAACCCGCAGATGAGCCGGTCAGAGGCAATCCAATGACAGTTTCATCTTCAAGTAACTCCGGTGCAAGGTCATCTCAGCCAAAACAAGTTCAGATATCCCGCGTCCCCCTGCAGTTTAATCTTGACTCTTTGATGCAGATAATCCGTGCCCAAACTGATTCTGTTGCTGCAAGCACACCCAAGCAATTGGACAAAAAGCTTAATCAATTCAAAAAAGAAATCATAGACAACATCAACAAAGAACTGAAGAAGCTAAATAAGGATGCAAATAAAAAAGGCGATGCAAAATCTGAGGAAGAAACCGGTCCCGTAGAACTTTAGTACATCCTTTCAAAATTATTATTGCCCTCTATCTTAAACGGAAGAGGGCAATTTTTCATTACTTCCCCACATATTAATCCCCATTTCAGGCACATTCATCATAATATTCTGCCGTATATCATAGAAACTATCAACTTTTGATGTATTTTTGTAATTTCCAAGTAGAAATTGAAAAAATTCATTAAGGATTATGAAATACATTTTTAAGGCAGTATCAAATTTTTTACAAAGCTACAAATTACAATTCTTGGCGGTTTGTGTCTTTGGTTTGGTATTTCTTAAATTAACACATCCAACCGGCGATGGAATAGTGTACTTCCTCTTTAATGAGTTGATGATTCTTTCCGTTCTTTATTTTGCGGCCATCAACGGCACGGCCTTCCTGGAAAAGCAAAAAATGCCTCCCCTATCTATCGTAGTCCTCATTGGCGTATCCGGACTAATAAGCAACATACTTTTAGAAAACGGAACTATTTTCTTTTCATTTGTTTCATCATGGTTAGGGACAAAAACATCCTTTAGTCAACCAGTATTGCTTTTATACGACTTCTTAATCGTAATTCCGTTTCTTACAATCTTTGTTGCTCTGAGACATCTGTTCTTCTTGAAACAGAAAAAGAATTTGCACACTTATTATAACCTGCTGGTAATTTATGTAGTTGCAAGTTCATTGACTGCATTTTTAAAACTTCAGTATGAATCTCTTGCATGGATTTATTACGCGATACTAACCGTTACATATATATTGGTAGTAATGAACTCAGCCCGAATTTCCTGGATAGCCTTTTTACCTAAGAAAATGAAATTCCGTCTTCTCTTAATGTCAGTTGGCGCAATCATTGTCTTTGCATTCACGATAAAAGGGATCAACATTAATCATGTAGAAGAAATCTTAAAGCAGACTTCGCCCGGACTATACAATTTTTTTGAAATTATTTCTATATACAGTTTAATATATTTCGCCTTTCTATTCTTCACCACACTGTTTCACTTGCCGACAGCAGAGTTAATAGACAGAAAAACCCGCGAGGTATCTTCGCTTCAAAACCTTAGCAGATTGATTAATCAGGTGTTTGACCCTCGGGAGTTGATGGAAACAATTACTGAATTAGCTCAGCAGATGAGTACGGCCGATGCTTCTTGGATTTTCCTTAAAGACAAAGGCACCTACAGAATTGAAGCGCCTAAAAACATTGACATATATGATGCAGAGCAGATATCAAAAAATATACTTTCAACCATTCAGAAAGAATTTTCGGGAGTTATCTTTATAGATACATCCAATAATACTAAAAAAGAAAAATCAGGTTCTGAATGCTGCTATGCTGCAGTCGCTGCAATAAAATCTCATGCTATAACTTCGGGATTATTGATTTCCATACGCAGATCAAAAGTTCCTTTTGATGATGAGGACAGAAACACTCTTGAAGCATTTGCTGATTCAGTGGCAATTGCATTTGAAAACTCACGATTGGTTCGTGAGTCAATCGAAAAGGAAAGAATGGAACGCGAACTCGATGTAGCGCGTGAAATGCAGAGAAAGCTTATACCTGAGAAAATCCCTGCGTATCTGAACTTAAAAATTTCTGCTTCATTTATTCCCGCATTTGAAGTCGGCGGCGATTACTATGACTTCTTTGAATTGGAAAACAATAAATTGGGATTCGTTATTGCAGATGTTTCCGGGAAAGGAATCTCAGCAGCGTTTATCATGGCAGAGATTCGCGGCATCTTTGAAATACTCAGCAGAACAAAGGCTTCACCGAAAGAACTTCTGATAAATGTGAACACTTCACTGAAGCGGTCACTCTCCAGAAAATATTTCATTACTGCGATATATGGAGTCATCGATATACTAACCGGCAAAGTTGTGTTTGCCAGAGCCGGTCATACGCCTGGATTGCTTTTGAGGAACAATGTTTTCTCCAAAATAACACCCAAGGGAATCGGATTAGGACTAACATACACTTCCCTGTTCAAAGAAACACTTGAAGAGCATGAAGTTCAGTTAGAACACGGTGACACTTTATTGTTTTACACCGATGGCATTACCGAGTCAAAAAATGAGTTCGATGAAGATTATGGAATTTTAAGATTAGAAGAACTATTAAAAATGCATAGCGAGGAAGAGCCCGGCATTATGCAGAATAAAATTTTAGAAAACTTAAGCGTGTTCTCGAAAAATTCACAGCAACACGATGATATAACAGCAATAATTTTTAAATGGGACAAAACAACGATGGAGATTTCAAATGGCTGAATTTCAGATTGAAAAGCGAGAAGTATCAGAAGTTGATATTATTTCTTTGCACGGATTTTTAGATGCGCACACCGCACCGCAATTAGAAAGTGTATTCACTTCTCTTATTGATAATTCAAAGTATAAAATCGTAATAGATTTTCAGAACTTAAAATACATCAGTAGCGCAGGGTTAGGTGTCTTTATGGCATTCATTGAAACCATTCGTGAAAACAGCGGCGACATAAAACTCTCAGCAATGCAGCCGAATGTATTTGAAATTTTTGACTTACTCGGGTTTCCGATGCTCTATGAGATATTCGATACAACCGAAGAAGCAATAAATAAATTTATCACCAACTGAAGTACCGTCGTGACTGCGAAGAAGAACCGTTCGTATGAGCTAATAGTAAAAAGCGAAACAAGTCAGCTTGTCGCTATCAGAGATTTTATTAGCGAAAAAGCTAAAGAGAATCTTATACAAGATTCTATCCTGAATGCTATTATCCTCGCAGTAGATGAAGCAGCAACTAATATTGTTAAACACGCTTATAATTATAATCCCGAAAACACGATTAATCTAAAATTAATAATTTCAGATAAAGACTGTACAATCGTTTTAACTGATTTCGGAAAATCTTTCGACCCTTCTGTAATTCCTCAACCTGATATGAAAGAATATCTTTCACAGCACCGCGTCGGCGGACTTGGACTGCTCTTAATTAGAACTCTTATGGACAGTATGGAATATATCGTTTCGCCCGAAGGTTTTAACCGTCTTATACTCAAAAAAGTATTTGATAAAGCAGTCGTATGAGCGAAACGAATCTTTCAAAGACTCAGCGTAACTTAACGGGACTGGTTGAATTTAGTAAAAACATCAACTCACGGCTCGACCAAAAGTTTACCATCAACAATTTACTCCTCAGTTGTTTTGGAAAATTCCACACCACTAAAGGTTTTGTTGCTCTATTTGAAAACGAGACCCTTAGACTGATTGAAACAAAGGGAATGCCCGCATCTTTCAGAGATGCATTTCCACCTCTCCCACAATCACCTGAATGCGAGATTACCTTAAAATCATTTTGCAATAATTTTTCAATTTCAATAATTGAATCGATAAATTCCTCTCAAAATATTTTAGGCTTTATAGGTCTGGGCGAGAAAATCAGCAAAACCCCATATCTTGATGATGAGATAGAATTCTTCCGTACTACAATAAACATCGCCGCAACTGCAATTCAAAACTCACTAATGATTAATCAGTTGAAATCACTCAACAAAGATTTGGATTCGCGAATCAACAGACTAAGTTCTCTGTTTGAACTCAGCAAAGAGTTTGGACAAATACAGGAAGAAGATAGAATTGCTAAAACTTTGATGTATTCATTGTTGGGAAATTTCTTAACTTCTCTTTATGCGGTTATTTATTCAAACGATGAAGAATACAAAATCATCAGTTCGTTGTCTTCAAAGTCATCTCTGCAAAGTATATTCTCTAGATTTAGTTTTAAGTCATTCCTTGTCCCTTTGTTTAAGAATGATATCATTGAGCACATAAGTGAACTTTCTGAATTCCAATTTGAAGTTCTAATTCCTATAATCCACCAGGATGAAACAAAAGGAGTACTGCTGCTGGGTAAAAAAGGGAACAAGGAAGACTATTCCAAAGATGATATAGAATTTATCACTTCGCTTGTAAGTATTGCGTTCATATCGCTGGAGAATAAACGACTTTTCCACGAAGCACTCGAAAAGCAGAAGATGGAAGAAGAACTCGAAATCGCACGGGAGATTCAAAAAAACCTTTTACCTAAAAAGTCACCTAACATTGAGCAGTTTGAAATCAAAGCAGTTAGTATTTCCTCAAAACAAATCGGCGGCGACTATCACGACTTAATCAAGATTCATGATTCTAAACACGCGCTTGCAATCGGTGATGTTTCCGGTAAAGGCGTACCTGCGGCACTGTTGATGGCAAACCTTCAGGCATTTTTGAAATCAATTTGTATTCAAGGACTGCCGATTGAAAAGGCAACCGAAACCCTCAACAATCTTCTCACAGAAAACACTTCTGACGGAAGGTTCATTACTTTCTTCTGGTATTATCTGGATACACAGAACAGCACGATTCAATATGTGAATGCAGGGCACAACCCCCCACTACTGATTCGCAATGGTCTAATCCGTTACCTTGACAAAGGCGGTATGCTGTTGGGTGTTTTCAAATCATACGATTCTTATGTCTCCGAAGAAATCACACTTGAAAAAGACGATATCATTGTTATGTTCACCGACGGAATAACTGAAGCAAAAAATGCAAACGATGATGAATACACTGACGAAAGACTTGAACAATTAGTGAAAGCGCACGCACACTTGAGCGCGGATGAATTAGCAGAGTGCATCCTGAATGATGTTCATGAGTTTGTCAAAGGATATCCTCAAAGCGATGATTTAACTTTATTGGTTATGAAGTATGTCTAACACAAAAACTTTTCTTTCAAGAATACTCACTGCAAAAAGGCGGTACCGTTTCGCGATTTTCTTCAGTGTAATAACGGGATTCCTTTCTATCGTTAGTTTGTATGCTACGCTGACAGATGCAAGGACATCAAATGATGAATGTATTTGGCAGCCAGTAAAAAAGGATAAAAGTACTGCTCTTTCTATTCATAATATTAAAAAAGATGGCGTGACTGATAATGCTGGCATAAAGGAAGGAGATACACTGATTAAAATTAATGATCAGGAATTCAGTTCGACATTTGCCGCTCAAGATATTATAAATAGAGTTAGTTCGGGAAGTTACGCTAAATATACTATCTCCCGTGATGGTTCAATATTTGAAACAACCGTAAGAATAAAAAAACTTCTTAGTTTCGGCGAACTTTCATTTGGATTGCTTTCATTTTTTTGGCTGATTATCGGGTTCATTGTTTACACCGCCAAACCAGAAGGTGAAATCCAAAAACTATTTTTTAAGATAGGTATTAGTTTTGCGTTCACTAGAACAATGGTCCTTTTTACACCTTTTTTCCCGAAAATAATCTATTCAACTATTTTTTTAGACTATATAATCATATACTCCCTTGTAGCAACACTTCACGCTTATTGGTTTATTAAGTTTTTTCAATTCTTCCCGATAAAATCAAAAATCTACACTAACAAGATTGCCAAAACTATCTTGTATGTTATTGGAGCAGGTTGTTTCATCGCTACTATTATCAGATTCTTTTCTTACACATCGAGCGGCATACCTATCTCCCCGCTGACAATCGGAAATGCGTTTGGATTCTTAAATGTTGCATCAGTATCAGTATATGTTTATGGTTTCGTTAAAATGGTTTTGAGCCTTATTAAACTCCGCAAGACTGCTCAAAAAAAACCAATATTAATAATTACACTTGCATACGCAATCGCCATCTTGAGCATACTTTTTGTGATTTACATTCCAAATTATTTGGGCTATGTCGTTTATAACAGTCCCGAGTATTATACTCCTATTGTTCTGATTGTTTTAGTCCCTATTGCGTTTGCGTATTCCATTTTCAAATATCAGTTGATGGACATTAGCTATGTTGTTCAAACAACAATGATTTATGCAATGGCAACCGTGGCATTAGCAGCATCGTATATTTTAATCGTGTACGGATTAGGCTTTATGGCCGGGTTTGCCGTTCCCGCTATATATCAAGGGATAACGACTTTATTGTTCTTTGTTTTCTTTGCATTAGTTTTTCAATCAGCTAAAGAAAAAATTCAGGAAGCATTATCAAGAAAATTCTATCCTGAGCAGTACCTACTAAGGCAGTCTTTACGAGGTTTCACGACGCAACTTGCAAGAATCGTTGGTGAAGAAAATATTCTAGCAGAAATAACAAATCTCTTTAAGATCAAAATAGGCCTTGAGAATTTTATAATTGCCGTTAGAGATAAATCGGGAGAAATTTCCTGTTCGCAGATTTCTTTGCATCACGCGGACAGCAACATACCCTGCTTCCATGAAAAAAAATTCCTGCATGCCGTTATGCAGAAAATAGAAACGGGAAATATTCCTGTATTTGACCATGAGAATATTCATCAGTTCTTTTCAAGAGAAGTTTTAGAGAAGTCTCAAGACAAATACTATACACTTGTGCCAATGATGATTTCACAAAAAATCACGGGATTTTTACTACTTGGACTAAAACAATCAGGCTCACAGTTCGGAGCAAGTGATTATGATTTGCTTTATACAGTTGGTCAGCAGGCAGCGATAGCTTTTGAAAATGCAAGACTTTATGAAGTCGAAGCGGAGCGAAAGAAAATCGAACGCGATTTAGAGTTGGCTAGAAATATTCAGCAAAGTCTTCTCCCAAAGAAATTGCCGATTCATAAAAATGCAGAACTTTTTGGCAAAATGCTTCCCGCTTCACAAGTTGGCGGAGATTATTTTGATATCATCTCACCTTCACCGGATAAAATGTTTGTTGTAGTCGGAGATGTTTCAGGCAAAGGACTTGCCGCATCGCTCTATATGGCAAAGATTCAAACCCTTATGCAGATTGCATGCAGCAACGGTCATACGCCTAAAGAAATACTCATTGACCTTAACACTAAGATTTATAACTTTTTGGATAAGCGCTCATTTGCAACAATTAATTTAGCACTCTTTAACTTTAATGATAAGACAGTGAAAATCTGCCGTGCCGGTCATCCGCCAATGGCAATTATTGAGAACGAGAATATCAGAGAAATTAAATCTAAAGGATTAGGATTAGGACTCGAGAGCGGTAAAATATTCGCTGAAACAATTGAAGAGACAACCGTACCCATAACCCCGGGACAGCTTTTTGTTTTTTACTCTGATGGGATGAACGAATCAATGAATCTCAACAACGAATGCTACGGCACCGAGAATTTCCTGGAAGTTATAAAAAGCAATAGTCAAAGCAACTGCGACAAAATATCAGAAAAAGTTTGGGAAAACATTGAAAACTTCCGCACCACCGCGCCTCAGCATGATGACATGACTTTGGTGCTGTTAAAAGTGCTTGAATGATTAAATATTCCCATGCCATGATACCTTTATTTCACGATGATCACTAAACAATTCCTGAATAAAATCAGATAAAAAAACATTCTTCTATTATTTTGGCTATGGGGATGTTATTATGTATTGTAGTAGCCGAAAATTTTTTAATTAATTCTATCCATTGTTCATAGCGCTTATCTTCATCAAATGCACCCCAATATTCTTTTAGCTCAGAATATTCTGTCTCCTTGATAATCTTTTTAATTTCAGGAAGATTATTAATAAGATTTATTATAATTCTCGGGATTCTGTTATACAACTTTGAATTAAAAATATACTGACCTTGCCCTCCGGCAGTAAATATATCTCTTACATTTGGACACACAATACCTTGATGAATTGATAACCAAACAGCATATTTGTTGAATTTGTCTATTCGTTTTCCTACTAATTCAGGAAAATAACAGTATCCTTTAACAGTATATTCAACTTTTTCTTCCATTGATAAATTATTCCAAGCTTTTATTATTAAATTGTTGGTGCCTTTATCCAACCACCAAAATGAATCTCCTGGTTTAAGATTTTGCTTATAATATTCAAGAACCTTTTTTATTGGGTCGCTTTGTTTTCGTAAAACGTCGTAACCCATCTTCATTTTGTCAAAGATCGTTCCCCCTTCGGGTAAAGCCATATTAATTAAATATCTTGGGGAATGTGTAACGACAACATCAGAGAGACACTCTTGGTAAGGTTTATAAACAAATTCAACCGGTTTGCATATTTTACCAAAGAACATATATATTCTTTCAACTCCATCCACTCTAGTCCCTTCGGCAATGCTGCTACCAACAGAAGTCCACTTGTTTGCCTTTGTTGATTTTACTTCAACACCATAATATTTTTTTGCTACTATATCCGGAAATTTTTGACCCGACACCAATTCAATCGATTTATCAAACTTAGTACCTTTTGAAACCTCCACCATAAAGTCATAAACTTTCTTTTCCAACTTAGTTCCCCCTAAATCTAAATACTCATTTTCTTTTCTACTCGCATCTGCTTGTATTAAACAAGTTGTCTTCTCGAGTAAACTAACAAACTCATTATTTTCAGCACTAGAATTACTTGAAATCAATATATTATTCAAAATACAAACTCCACAAATGTTCTATTCTTTTACCAATATGATATGCTAACAATGGAGGAACGGCGTTCCCTATTATTTTGTAGGCAGCCGAGGGACTCAGAAGAAAGTTTTTCCCGCTATGTGATCTAGGAATAACAAACTCATAATCAAGCGGGAAAGTTTGAATTATAGCACATTCCCGGGGGGTTAATCGTCTCTCAATTCGGCCAATTTTTAATTCATTTACAATTTTTCCACCGTGCTGGACAGAAAGCCTTCTATACTCAATATTACCATGATGTTCAGCTCTAATTGTTGGGGCTATTCCATCCAAGTTTATCTCTGTTTGCCCCTGACAGTGAGCCCCCATATATTTAGCTTTTGAATAAAATTTTTGAGATAAGTCATCACTTTCTTCTGGCTCAGACACAACCTCAAAAACATTTTTTAAGGTTTGAATCTGCTCTAATCCATTATTTTTAAAATCTATCGCATGGCTTGGGC
>CAIWTC010000074.1 GCA_903915485.1 uncultured Ignavibacteriales bacterium
ACTGAGTAACCATAAGGCTTAATTTTAATTTGATAGTTACCGCCAATTCTAACTGTTTTTTCTTCGAAATAGTTTTTCCATAATCCCTTCAGTTTCCTGTTGCCGACAGCAACGGTCTGTTCTTTATCCGTGAAATTAAGAAACACTAAAACTGAACTTTTCTTTCCTACTCTCAAGTATGAAATCAAGTCGGAAGTTGAGTCGGTCAGCGCAATAAATTCTCCGCCATCCTTACCATTCCATAATGCTTGATTGTTCTTCTTGAGCATTATCAATTTAGTAAATAATTCTTTATTGGGATGCTCTGCCCATCTGATTGGGTCTCTTTCAAAAAAATCAAGTCGCTTAGGCTCGCCTGCTTCCTGACCGCTGTACACCATATACATTCCGGGAACTGTTGCCATAAAGACATTCGCAGCATCAACAGTTTTCTTAAATCTTTCAACAGAAGTACCGTTCCAACTATTCTCGTCATGATTCGTAGTGAATCGCATACGGTATCCATCTAAGGGATATTTTTTAAGTTCATAATTGATTCTTGATAAGAGAGAACTAGGTTTCTTTTTACCATCAGCAACATCAATTCCTAAGTGGTATAGGTCCCATGAGTAGGTCATATTAAATGCCTTATCATGCATCTCAACTTCTTCGGCCTCAGCCAGCATAAAAACCGGCTTAATTTTTTGTAACTTGGGAATAGCAAATTGCCAGAAAGCATTTGGCAGGAATGAAGCTACATCGCATCTGAAGCCATCTATATTGCATTCCTTAACCCAATACGACATTGCCCCCGTCATGTAATTCCATAAATCTTTATTTTCGTAGTTTAATGCAATTACATCTTTCCAATCAGGAACAGGAGGAATAAAATTCCCAGACTTATCCTTTTTGTAAAATTCAGGGTGCAGTTTAGCTTGTTCATTATCCCATGAAGTATGGTTTGCAACCCAATCAATAATGAGGTACATTCCCATTTCATGTACTTTATTAACCAATAGCTTAAAGTCTTCGGTCGTTCCTAACTCAGAATTTATTCCGACATAATCTTTAACAGAATAGTAACTTCCCAAGGTGCCTTTCCGGTTAATTTCACCTATTGGATTAACAGGCATCAACCAAAGTATTCCAACGCCCATTTTTTTAAGTCTCGGGAGATGCTCTATAAACTCTTTAATGGTACCGCTTGGTGTATACTGACGCAAGTTCACTTCATAAATGGATAGGCCTTTGCTCCATTCAGGTGCGCCAAACTGTTCGATAGTTTGGGCAAACACTGAACCAAAGAATGCAAAAGCCAATACAAAAATCGTTACTCTTTTAAGAAACAACTTCATAATTATATCGTAATTACTTTTTTAATATTTGAATAAACAACAAAGCCGTAGTTGCAACCGCACCGAGAATACTGGTATATTTAGAGGCTAAATCAACATAATATGGATATCCATGCACGGGCACTTTTGGAACAAAAATATAATCGCCGGCCTTAACAATTACTTCCTTTTCGATGTTCTTCGTTGAAATCCATTCTTTGTTTTCACCGGTGATAACCATCACCTCTTTTTTTGCTAACTCGCCATATCCTTTGCATTTATCAATATAGTAATGGTAATCTTTTCCTTGAACATATGAAATCTTGCCTGGCTGTGCTACCTGACCAAAAACATATACAAATTTTTCTTTTGGTGGTATATAAACAATATCACCTGTCTGAATGGAATAGTGCGCAGCTTCAGAAACACTGTCTAAATAATTTGCAACATTAATACGGTTTTGATTAACCAAAGTTCTCAATCTTGTTTCGATAGCAAAATTAGCTGTATCTTCTTCCGTTAAATTACTTGTGCGCAAGAATAAACTTTTTTCAATACTACTGATTTGCTCAAGGATTCCTGATTGTAGTCTTTGCATATCACCAGCCTGATCCAAAGAAACTGAAGGATTTTGTCTATTAATATAAATTGCAGTTAGGTCATTGCTATTAAAAACAATTGCCCTATCGGCATCTGCTGATTCAAGCAATCCTCCGGCTTTTGATATCACTAAAGAAAGATTGTTGTCCTTTCTTGTGAGCGGTATAAACCCTGGGGTTTTAACTTCGCCTGCTATAAACACACCATAAAATCGTCTGTAATTTTCATCAGCAAGAACTCTTATTCTATCGCCTCGTTTAATCTCAATGTTGTCACTTATCTCGCTTCTGATTATCTGTTCAGTAAGACCGTCATAAGACAATCTGGATATTTCCACTTGATGTACATTCTCGTAAGCAGGATTTAATCCCTGAGACAAGAGAATTGCATCCGCAAGTCTATCGCCTTCCATGAACTGATGCTTACCGCCAACTTTTATAGCTCCGAAAATATAGAAATAATCTAGGTCCAAATTCACATTCGGGCAAATTATAACATCTTCATTCTTTAAGATTGGATTAAATGCATAATCACCGGTAATTCTGAATCTTTCAATATCAGCTTTGATTATTTCCTGTTGATTTCTTTTAATCGTAATTCCACGCAAAGCATATTTGCTGCTGACCCTTTCAAATACACGGGTCATAATCTGGTCGAGTCGTTCGTGTGCAAGCGCACCAAAGGTTCCCGTAACGGGAGCGTCACCGCCAATAGTAACCACAATAGAGGGAACTATTGTTACCGTCTGTGACTGCATAGAATTTGAATTTTGCCCAAACATAGAAATCGTAACCAGCAAAAATATAGCTGCTACGCTTTTAGTTTTCTTAAGGAATTTAGCTAAAAAATGACAGTGTAACATATTTATTTATTTCTTTCCATATTGCTTTTCATAATAACTCTGATACTCGCCTGAAATGATGTTCTTCCACCATTTTTCATTCGAGAGATACCAATTAACAGTATAATCAATAGCTTTCTCAAATGTAAATTCAGGTTTCCATCCTAATTCAGACTGAATCTTACTCGAATCAATGGCATATCTTCTGTCATGACCAAGTCTATCCTGAACATATTTAATGAGCGATTCAGACTTATTGAGTTTACTTAAAATTAATTTTACAATTTCAATATTCGGGAGTTCATTACTGGCACCTATATTATAAACTTCACCGTCTTTCCCCTGTTCAAAAACTAAATTGATTGCTTTGTTGTGGTCAATAACATAAATCCAGTCACGGACATTCATTCCGTCACCGTAGACAGGAAGTTCTTTATTGCTCAAAGCATTAAGTATCATCAGTGGAATTAATTTTTCAGGAAACTGAAAAGGTCCATAATTATTTGAGCATCTTGTAGTCACAACAGGCATTCCGTAAGTGTGATAGAATGATGATACCATCATATCCGCACCTGCCTTTGAAGAAGAATAAGGACTATTAGGAGAAAGCGGAGTTCCTTCAGTGAACAATCCCTCTTTACCTAAACTTCCATAGACTTCATCTGTTGAAATCTGTAGAAATTTCTTGACCTTAAATTTCCTCGCGGTTTCCAACAAGATATTAGTCCCTAAAACATTGGTTCTAAAAAACTCATATGAACCAATGATACTTCTATCAACATGAGACTCTGCTGCAAAATTGATTACATGGTCAAGTTCATATTTTTCGAATAAGTAATTTACTAATTCTCTGTTTGCAATATCTCCGCGGACAAATACATGTCTCGGATGATTCGCAAGTGAACTTAAATTTTCTAAATTTCCTGCGTAAGTCAGTTTATCAATGTTAACGATATAATAATCATCCCGTTCATTTAGGATGTGGTTAACATAATTACTGCCGATAAATCCGGCGCCGCCTGTTACTAATATTTTTTTCATCGTACTGCTTTAATTATTAATAAGAGAAGAATCCTAAAAAGATTCCTGTTGTTATAAATAGTCCGCCGCCATTTGCTTCTGCCGGCACATCTTTCAATTCTATATTATCGTCCATTTTCCATGAACTGGCTATTGGTAACGAATAACCTGCACCTACTCTAAGTGCAACTAATCTGTGAACGGCGATATCTATATTGATTGTAGGAGCAACCAAATAATAATTATTGTATAAATTTCTTGTATAACTTTCAGCCAAAGCAGAAGTATTGGACGCCGAATTCCAAATACCGCTCCAGTCAAAGTCACCTCTATGCCTGGAAATAGAAATTTTTGTTGAGCCTGCACCAAGAATTAATCCGATAGATACCGGAAATACTTTTATATCAGGGATAGTATATTCGACGGTCAATCCGCCAAATCCTGAACTGTAAATTACTTCTCTGCTGAAACCATCAACCAATGTTGACCCGCCTGTAGAGCCGCCAATTCCAATCCCGCCGATTCTCAAACCGGGGACATATCCAATATAAGCATACCCTGCACCGCCTGTTGCAAAAAAGGCCGAGGATAACTTTGGTGTTCCGAAAACCGATATTTTTTCATTTATCGGCTTCATATTAGGGACAAATACAGAAGGTAAGAACCCTCCGCCAAAGCCAAAAGGCGAATCAAAGTATGCCTTGTTCTGTGCAAAATCAACTTTGGTAATTAAAACTATTATTATGATGAAAAGTAAATTTTTCATGTTTATTTTCTCATTTTAGCTAAAAATATTAAACTTTAATTTACGAAAAAAAGTACTTTCTGACTAAATAATTAATATTTTATTCGGTCAAAACCACAATTTAGACTCTGCGTGAGACATTGCTTTTCTTATTTGCTGCAAGTATCATCTCGGCGATTTCCCTGTAAGCACCTTCCCCGCCCTTTTTAACACACACATAATCGACTAAATTTTTGACTTTTTGAACCGAATTCTTAGGTGCAGCACTAAACCCAACACTTGCCAATAACTCCAAATCATTAACATCGTCACCAATAAAGGCAACATTTTCAAGTGTCAGATTTCGCTCACTGCAAATCTTTTTTGCTGCTTCAAGTTTGGCATAAGTTCCGACTATCGTATAATCAAAAAGTAACCTCTCGCCTCTTGTTTTGGCAATCAGTGAGTTGTCAGAAGAAATTAACCCGAGTATGAAGCCTTCATCATGCAGAAGGTGGGCACCCATCCCGTCTTTTACATTGAACTTCTTCATGGTTAACCCCTCTTCAGTATAATACATCCCCTCATCTGTTAGAACTCCATCAACATCTGTCAAAAGTATTTTAATTTTTTTAAGTTTATTCTTCAAATTCGTTTTTGTCTTGCCGCTCATTTTATCTTTCTTAATCTTTTTTCTACCAAAAGTGTCTATATTTCATTATTTTAATAATTAAATATACGGCAATTAATTATAGTGTAATAATTTGCCGGATTCTAAAATTCATACATTAACTGAAATTAAGACATAAACAAGAATATAAACCAAATGGATAACGCTAAAAAACGCCCTTCATGGGATGAATATTTTTTGAAGGTTGCAATGCTTGTTTCAGAACGAGCAACTTGCCCAAGAATGCATTGCGGATGTGTATTAGTTCGAGACAAACAAATTCTTTCTACCGGCTATAACGGTTCCGTCCCCGGAGAACCTCATTGCGAGGACGAAGGCTGCAGAGTTGCAGATAATCATTGCATTCGGACAATTCATGCAGAGATGAACGCTATACTTCAATGCTCTTCGCATGGAGTAAGCACAAGAGACTCTGTCGCTTATGTAACCAACATGCCATGCACTAATTGTGCAAAAGCACTCATAGCCGCTAAAGTGAAGGAAGTGGTTATTTTTTCTGATTTTCATGACACCCTTGCCGAAGAATTCTTTGCGACCAGCGGAGTAAAATTGAGGAGACTTAATATCCCAGAGTCTTTGATTCATTACGATTTCGAAAGTTTTACTTCAATAAAAAAGGGATAAGTGAACTTTTTTTTGCACTAAAGATTTGAAAAAAGTTTCCGATTTTAGAACATAACTATCTATTTAATAATTCATTATTCAGCAAACACTATGAAACTATTTTGTTATTTAATTCTGGTTCTGAGCATGAACTGCTTTTCTCAAGGGATTGGCGAACTTGCACCTGAGAAACCATCAATGGTTTTTCCTCCGGATGCGTACGGTGCTGATTTAATGTTTTCAGAAGGTGGCTTTGGCTTAGGTGGATTCAGCAAACATCAAATTTCATCAGACTTATCTTATTTTGTTGATATCAGTTTCTCTGAGGCAAAAGACCAAAATGAGTTTGAATATATAGATTACTTCGGCCAATCATATGTTTATGGGAAAAAGAACCGGATATTTTTAGTCCCTGTATACGCAGGGTTAAATTTAAGATTACTTTCATCTGATATCGGAGAAAATCTGCGGCCATATGTCTGCGCCGCTGTCGGGCCGACCATGGTTGCCACCACACCTTATGAAAGAGAATTTTTTAGCTCCTTTAAAAAAGCACAAGCTCGATATACTCCCGGTGGGTACATAGGTTTCGGCGCATACTTTGGGTCTAATCCCAGAAACTTATTCGGCGTAAGTGTGAAGTATTATGTAATTCACTTTTTTGATAGCGGAGTTGAAAGCTTAGAAGGTCGTTTTCAGAAAAACTTAGGCGGGATTTACATCTCACTAACTATCGGGTCGATGTACTAAGATTGCTTTGGGCAATGCAATGGAAAAAACTTATTCTATGCTCAGTGACCGGTTATAGCGGGGTTTAGGAAATTTCAGGTTGGTTTTTCTTTTTACATAACTTCAAAAAAAACGAACCCCGCAAAGCGGGGTGAATAAGGGTAAAAGGGTAAGAGGGGCAAAAGGGTTATTGCCCCTGCACAAGACGGAACCCGTAATCGTCGCTCCAGCCGTCAGGATTATAATCGAGGCGGTAAGAGGAACGACAATAATCATCAAAGTAGCAAGAGCCGCCGCGCAACAC
>CAIWTC010000075.1 GCA_903915485.1 uncultured Ignavibacteriales bacterium
ACTTTTGGAGATTGGCTGCCGTCGTTCAGAGCGCATGTGCATTTATCCAAAACCGAAAATTTGAGGGCATTTTATTCAACTAGTATCAATGCCCCATCAATTTCACAACTACAAACCACACTAGACAATTCTAACACTTCTTTCTTAAAGAAGGGTAATGATTCTTTATCGAGCGAGTATAGTCATCGTATGATGATTAATTATATGACTACCAGTCCTGAAACGGGAACAAACTTTTTTGGGATGATATTTTTTAACTATACTAAGAATGCCATTAGCAATGCAACTTACACCGCGATGAAGGATGGTGAGACAATAAAAGGCGTGGCTCTTTCTAAATATTCGCAGTTAACTTATCCCGTTAATCTTTCTCATTCAGAATCAGTCCGCGGATATATTAATTATGGCCTGCTTTGGAGCATGATAAGATGCAACATTAATCTCTTTTTCTCTCCAACTTATTCAGTGTCCCCGGGGTTAGTAAATGATGTGGTGAATACTTCAAAGACAATGAGTTATTCCCAAGGACTAACTATTGCAAGCAACATAAGTGAAGATATAGATTTCCGCTTGACTTATAATCCAAGTTTCAATATTGCTAAAAATGATGCAATTACTTCGTTAAACGATAAGTACACAGTTCAGAATTCTTCTGTTAATTTTAATTGGTTTATTATTCCAAACTTATTTGTGCGCTCCGACTTTACTTACTACTATAATAATTCCAATGCCAACAGCGGCGCGCAGCAGAAGTATTATGTATTGAATGCAGGAATTGGCGCAAAGTTCTTTTCCGATAAAAGCGGGGATTTGCGTTTAGAAGTTTTTGATTTGTTAAACCAAAATAAAAGTTTGACGAGAAATGTCACTGAGACATATATCGAAAACAAAAACAATGTAGTGTTGAAAAGATATTTCCTATTAACATTCACTTATACTTTGAAAATGTTTGGCGGCATGGGTGATATGATGGGTGGTCAAAGAGATCGTGATCATGGCCCCGGACACTTTTAGATAGAATAGTAATTAATAAAAAAAAGGACATCAAATATTTGGTGTCCTTTTTTGTTTTAAAGAGTTTTACATTATTATATGTTATACTATTTCACGGCCTCAGCTAATTCCTTATACACTGCTTCAGTTAGGGAATCATAAGTATGTCCTTCCGGAAACACAGCGGGGTGGAAGTGAACTGTTATCTTCTTTAGAGGACGGGGAATGAGACTTCCTTTAGGCAACGCTTTATGAGCGCCTACAATAGATACCGGGACAATCGGCGTCTTACATTCTAAACTTAAAATTGCAAAAAACTTTTTGAACTCTCCCAATGAACCGTCCTCAGTCCGGGTGCCTTCGGGGAAAAGAATTACATTTTTATTCATGGCAAGTACTGAAGCAAGTTTCTGCATCGAAACCTTCAAGTCTTTGTTTATGTCCATTATTATCACATTGTTCCTGTTGGCTAATGCCCGTACAAATTTATTATGGACATGCTTTGCTTTTGCATAGAAGTAAGTTTTCTTCAGCATATGCATATTCAAGTACATTGAAACGAATAGCCCATCAAAAAATGTCTGGTGATTCGGCGCAAGGATGAAAGGAGCCTTTGGAAGGTTCTCTAACCCGGTTGCCTGAATATCAAAATAAACCTTAAAGAATGCTTTCGAAACATTTTTAAATAGATTGTGAGTGAACCAGCTTTTAGGGAGTGTATGGTCAACTTTTTCCTTTAGAATTTCAGACCAGCGGACGGTTTCAACCTGGAACTTATTTTTCGCTTCACTCATATACTTAGCCATTTTCTCAACGGTAGGATGAAGTGAAAATACATTCTCGTCGAGTTTCAAACCAAAAGTTTTTTCAAGGAAAACCATGAAGTTTACTTTTTCAAGCGAATCAAGTGCAAGGTCAAGTTCAAAATCATCATCAGGTAAAACAGATTTGCGGTTGTTCTCAATAAGATAGTCCTTGATGACCACATACTCTTCAAACTTTGGTTCATCTTTAAGTCGCTTTCTTTTATTGTCAGGCTCAAGAAGTTCTAAAAGTTTAAATCTTTGAACTTTGCCAAGTCTTGTTTTGGGAAGTTCTTCTTTGATGATATAAAACTTTGAAATTCTTTTATATGCTGATACCGCAGAGTTATATATCTGAATCAGATGCTGATTAAATGTATTCTCGATATCCTTGATATTAGCCTCATTCATTTTTTTAATATCGGGATAAATGACACATTGCAGGGTATCATTCTTTTCGAATACTGCAATCTCAAGAATATATTCTGAAAGGGATAGCAGTTTGAACTCGATTTCTTCCGGGTTAATGTTCTTGCCATTCGAAAGGACAATGATGTCTTTAGAGCGTCCGGTAATATGAATGAAACCTTCTTTGTCAAGGTGCCCCAAGTCACCTGTGTGAAGCCATCCATCGCGCAAGGTAACAGCAGTTTCCTCCGGACGGTTATAATAACCTTTCATAATATTCCTGCCTCTTGCAAGAACTTCGCCGTCTTCAAATTTAAGTTCGGTGCAAGGCATCGGCTCGCCGGCAGAACCAATTTTCCATCTATTAGGGCGGGTGAATGTAATCATAGGCGCAGCTTCAGTCATGCCGAAACCTTCAAGCATTTCAAATCCGAGAGTTTTATAAGCGATGGCGATATCTTCATTAAGTTTTGCGCCTCCGCAAACCATGTACATTATATTGCCGCCCAAGGAATCATGCACTTTTTTGAAAATCTTTTGTGAGAAACTTCTTGAGTTAACTGTCTTTGCAACTTTATATAGAGCCTTTGCAACTTTGTTGGCATTTATCTTGGTCATTATCCCTTTGAGGATTGCCTCGTAAAGTCTAGGGACTCCGATTGTGATAGCAATTTTATTTTCCTGCAAAGTTTTAAGTATGGCATCTGATTTCATTGAAGGAGTTAACGCTATAAGTGCACCAACCTGCAGAGGTGCGACGATTGTTCCAAGCAATGGAAATATGTGATGAAGTGGGAGAAGCACCATTACGGGCCTGTCAGCGGTGAAAATTGGTATTATCTGTGCAACTGCTTCAACATTTGCCATTAGATTATCAAATGAAAGCATCACACCTTTTGGTGAACCGGTGGTACCTGAAGTATAGATGATGACCGCGGTCTCATCTTTTTGACCTTCGATTGAGATATCTGAATTTGTTTCGTGTTCAGGCTCTTGAATTTTATCAAAATTATAAAGTACAGGCAGAAAATTTAATAAGGGAAGTGCTTCGTTAAGGACTTCAGAAGTTTCATCTGCATAAAAAATTATCTTAGATTCTGAGTCGTTAAGAATATAAGCCAATTCTTCAGGCTTTGCCATAAAATCAATCGGGACTACCGTTGATTTTGAATCCCACGCTCCATAAAATGAGTAAATCCATTCAGGGCGGTTTGGCGAGAAAATCGCAATGTTTTTTGATTCGTGTGCTGAAATCAGACTGCTGTAATAGGCAGCATGATTCATAAGTTCCTGATAAGAAATTTTCTTCTCTTTGTAAGAGATTGCTGTAGAGTTAGATGATTTTAAGAACAAGGCAACCTTCGTATTTATAATTAATTGTCAAACATTAGTTCAGTCTGAAAATTAAGAAAAATAATATTTATAATTGCCATAAAATTTAGTTAAAAATTTTATGAATAAACCTTAAATGGAGTAAAATTCGTTTTTACATCATAGTAGTCCTCATTCTCTGCTTTCTTTAAGTGCGCCACAACTTTATAAGTAAGCGGAGTTGCAACTGTTTCCCAAATTACTTTGAGTGCGTAATTTGTAATCAAAACTTTAATAAGCAAATCATTTGGCCAAAATCCATAAAAGGCTATCGGGTAGAAGATAATGGAATCAACCGCTTCGCCGACTGCTGTTGAGCCTATTGTGCGCATCCAAAGTTTTTTCCCTTTTGTAAGTATTTTCATTTTAGCCAATGTGAATGAGTTTGCAAACTCACCGCAGAAAAAAGCTATCAGTGATGCTATAATAATTCTTGGAGTCTGCCCAAAAACTACTTCATATGCTTTCTGATGTTCCCATCCTGCTGCAGGCGGAAGGTAGATAACTATATAAGTCATGACTGACGAGAAAACAAGTCCTGCAAATCCTGCCCACACTACTTTTCTGCTTTTTGCATAGCCATATACTTCAGTAAGGATATCATTGAAAAAATAACTAATAGGGAAGAAGAGTATCCCTGCGCCGAAAGTGAATCCGCCTAAGGTTACGATTTTTTCAGCACCAATAATATTGGAGCAAAGCAACACGGTTACAAATGCTGCCATAATTAAGTCGTAGTACTTAAATTTCTTTGTAGTTGATTCAGATGTTAAATTATTTTTATTCATGTTGTTCTATTTATTAAGTTAATATTTTCGCCAAAGCAGTTACTAAAAATTAATGCTTCTTTTAATGTATAACAATTTTTCAGTATCTTTTAGTTTCATTTGAGAATTAATTCCTTGGGGCGGGGCATTTCTCAAAATATGCAATAAAATTAAATATCCAGTTTTTTATAATTAATAACTCATAATTCATAATTATCATGTCTTCTTTTGAAATTGTAATCCTGTCATTCGGATTGGCCCTAGATGCCTTTGCGGTTTCCCTTTGTGCTGCGTCAAGCGGTGCTCTGAAGGGCAGGCGCTCTGCTGTTAGATTAGCATTTCATTTTGGACTATTTCAGGCGCTAATGCCGGTATTAGGGTGGTTACTTGGGCATGAATTAGAAAAATTGATTGAGAGGTACGACCATTGGATTGCGTTCCTTCTGTTGTTCCTTGTTGGGGCTAAAATGATAATTGAATCGCTGAAACCTGAAGAAGAGAAAGACAATTCTAACCCCAGCAAAGGTATGAGGCTGGTGATGTTGTCAGTCGCCACAAGTATTGATGCTTTGGTGGTTGGATTCAGCCTGGGACTTGTAAGGGTTAATATCTGGTACCCAAGCGTTATGATTGGGTTGATAACAGGGGCGATGTCCTTACTTGGAATTTTCCTCGGAAAGAAACTTGGCGACCGTTTTGGGAAGAGAATGGAAATTCTTGGGGGTGTTATCATCATTGCCATTGGGTTGAAAATTTTGATTGAGCATTTATCCTCTTAATACGGGGCCATTCCTATTGGGTCAGTTCTGCTGTTGTCGCCTAAAGTATTATTGCCCGTCACCATAATTTATTTCACTGTTATTAATAATTGTATAATATGAAAAATTACTAACTTGTTGAAAAACAATGACTTAGTGAAAATCATATGTATCGTATTTACTTTTACTGCATAAATATTTATAAAAATCCCCAAAATCTGGCCGTTTATTTTAAAAGGTCTTGACAAAGTTCAATTTCTGCACTATCTTGTATAAAAATTTATAATAATTAATTAATTTCTGAAATGAAAAGCACAGATCG
>CAIWTC010000076.1 GCA_903915485.1 uncultured Ignavibacteriales bacterium
AACAATGGCTCTAAGAACTGCGAATCTTTTACTGAACTGGTTGAAATTTTTGTTCTGTCCAATTCAGGTAAGTTAAGGAAGAAGTCCCAGTTTTCTGATTCTGATGCACGGATAGGAAGTTGCTCAGCCATGTTAATAGCTTTAAGTCTAACTTCTTTTTTATTCTTTGCAGGACAAACATCTACGCAGAGTTCGCATCCTGTACAATCTTCAACTGCTACCTGTAAGCTGTACATCATATTCTCGCCGTAATCTTTCGACTTGAATTTTACTGCTTTGAATGTTGAAGGTGCACCTGCTAATGCTGATTCAGGATATACTTTTGCACGAATCGTTGCATGCGGGCAAACAATTACGCATTTGTTACACTGAATACAAACATCGGCATCCCAAACAGGAACATCGAGAGCGATATTTCTTTTTTCCCATTTAGCTGTACCGGTAGGATAAGTTCCATCAACCGGCATTTTAGAAACAGGGAGTAAATCTCCGAATCCTGCGATGATAGGAGCAGTAACATCCTGTACAAACTGTGGAGCTCTGGCTGAAACTGCAGGCTGCATTTCTAATGTGCTGCCGACTGTTGCAGGAACTACTACCTGGAACAAGTTTTCAATTGTCTTATCAACCGCGTTGAAATTCATTTGAACAATCTTGTCGCCTTTAGCGCCGTAAGTTTTCTTGATTGCTTTTTTAATCAATGAAATTGCTTCTTCAGCAGGAAGTATTTTTGAGATTGCAAAGAAACAGGTTTGCATGATTGAGTTGATTCTTGCGCCGAGCCCGACTTCTTCTGCTACTTTATAAGCATCAACCACATAGAAGTTCATCTTCTTGCTGATTAAATCCTGTTGAACTTTCTTAGGGAGAGTTGCCCAAATTTCTTCTTTAGAAAATTTGGTGTTCAAGAGGAATGTTGAGCCTTCGATTGCATCATAAAGCATATCCATTTTATCAAGGAATACTGTTTGATGGCAAGCGATGAAGTTAGCCTGATTAATTAAATAAGTTGAACGGATTTTTGTAGGTCCGAATCTTAAATGTGAAATTGTTGTTGAACCGGATTTCTTTGAATCATAAACAAAATATCCCTGTGCAAAGAAGTCTGTCCCTTCACCGATAATTTTGATTGAGTTCTTGTTAGCACCGACTGTACCATCTGCACCTAAACCGTAGAACTTGCAGCGGATAGTTGAAGGAAGTTCAACGCTTAACATCGGATCGAAATCAAGACTTGTGAAAGTTACATCATCGTTGATACCGACTGTGTAGTGATTTTTAGCTTTGTCTTTTTTCATTTCGTCAAAGACTGCTTTAACCATTGAAGGTGTGAATTCTTTTGAAGAAAGTCCGTATCTGCCGCCGGTAATTTTTGGATATGCGAAAGGCAGTTCACCTAAATTATATTTTTCAGAAATGGCAGTCACAACATCAAGATAAACAGGTTCGCCGGCTGAACCGGGTTCTTTTGTTCTATCAAGAACTGTGATAAATTTTGTTGTCTTAGGAAGTGCATTGATAAAGCCGTCGATTGAGAACGGACGGTAAAGACGAATTTTTAAGATACCGACTTTTTCGCCTTTTGCCATTAAATCATCAACCATCTCTTCAGCAGCTTCCGCGCCTGAACCCATGATGATAATGATTCTTTCAGCATCAGGAGCGCCGTAGTAATCAAATAAATTATATTGTCTGCCGGTTAGTTTTGCAAACTTATCCATCTGTGCCTGAACGATTGCAGGACATTTGTCATAATATGTGTTAACGGTTTCTCTGCCCTGGAAATAAACATCAGGGTTCTGAGCAGTTCCGCGAAGTACGGGAGCATCAGGAGTCAAAGCGCGTTTTCTGTGCGCGATAACCATTTCATCTGAAACCATTGCTTTTAAATCTTCAACAGTCAATTGCTCGATTTTCATAACTTCGTGTGAAGTTCTGAAACCGTCAAAGAAGTGTAAGAAAGGAATGCGTGCTTCAAGAGTTGCAGCCTGAGAAATCAAAGCAAAGTCCATTACTTCCTGAACTGAATTTGATGAAAGCATTGCAAACCCTGTTGAGCGGGTTGACATAACATCACTGTGGTCACCAAAGATTGAAAGCGCCTGAGCAGCAATTGCTCTAGCGGAAACATGGAAAACTGTAGATGTAAGTTCACCTGCAATTTTGTACATGTTAGGAATCATAAGGAGCAAACCTTGTGATGCTGTGAAAGTTGTGGTTAATGCACCTGTCTGCAACGCACCGTGAACTGCGCCCGAGGCACCGCCTTCACTTTGCAGTTCAGAAACTGAGGGAACTTCGCCCCAAATGTTCTTTTTATTCTCTGACGACCATTGATCGCACCATTCACCCATATTGGATGATGGCGTAATAGGATAGATCGCAATTACTTCATTGGTCTGAAACGCAACATAAGCCGCGGCTTCATTACCATCAATAGTTACTTTTTTTCTTTCCATTTTATACCTTATATATCTATTATTTATTATTTTTGTCAAAATTACTATATAATCATTCAAAAATTATACCAACATAATATTAAGAATAAAGGCTTATTTACCTTATTTTTTGAACCAATCCCCTTGTATTCCCCTTTTTGATATAAAATGATTCTATGTTTTTAGAAAGCCCCAAAACGGGGGTGATATTTGCCCATTATTATTACAATTGTCAAAAACGGAAATGGGCTGAATTTCAGGATTTTCCTGAAGATACCGTGAATTTTTGAAATGATTGTTTACCCGATTACGCACCGTGACCTATAAAGGACATGGCTGCGTGGGGAAAGCCCCGTAAACGGGACTCATATTCTCATTTGCAAATGAATTATTTCACTGTGAT
>CAIWTC010000077.1 GCA_903915485.1 uncultured Ignavibacteriales bacterium
ATGTGATTTTGGATTTAATTCAATTGCTTTCTTAGCACCTAAGTAGCCGACAGAAGTATGCGGGTCAATGATATAGTTATACTTCGCATAAAACTCTCTGATACCCTCTAATGTCTCTTCGTCACTGAATGTAAATGTGTTGATGAAAGAAGTTAAATCCGAATGTTTAGGGAACAGTGAAATTATCCGTTCAAGATTGCTGGGGTTACCCACATCCATTGCATTAGATAAAGTCTCAATACTTGGGCGGGGTTCAGCACTGCCTGCTTGCATGAACTCATGGAAAATTTTATTGTTGTTCAGTGCTGCGGTATATTTTGAATCAAGTCCAAGTATTTGTCGCGCTAGAAGTCCTGCTGAAATATTACCCAAGTTGCCGCTTGGTACGGTAAATCCGATTTCGTCAAACTTCTTAAATAATTCCAAGTACGATTCAATATAGTAAATCGACTGAGGCAGTAACCGTGCGATGTTTATTGAGTTAGCCGAAGTGAAGTAATATTGTTCCATCAAGTCAGCATCCATGAATGCTGATTTAACTAAACGCTGACAGTCATCGAACACACCTTCAATTTCAAATGCGGTAATGTTCTTGTCGAAAGTGGTTAACTGCTGTTCTTGGATAAAACTTACTTTGCCTTTAGGATAAAGAAGCACAACTTGAATTCCTTCAATACCATAAAATGCATTTGCCACAGCGCTACCAGTGTCGCCGGAAGTTGCCACAAGGATAACACACTTCTTATTGAGCGACCGCAGCAGATGAGAAAGTATTCTTGCTAAAAACCGGGCACCAAAATCTTTGAAGGCATGTGTCGGGCCGTGGAATAATTCAAGTATTGAATACGAATCATCAAAAGTTCTGGTGATAACCGGAAAGTTAAATACATCTTCCACTAGTGCTGACAAAGCATCTTCTGAAACATTTTCACTTACGAAAGGCTTTAGTATTCTGCAAGTTCTTTCATGAAAACTTAACTTCGCTAATTCATCAACTTCATTTTTAAATGATGGAATTTCTTTAGGCAGGAATAATCCGCCGTCCGGAGCAAGTCCCGACATGACTGATTCTGCAAAACTGTATTCTGAATTTGGATTTTTAGTACTGTAATATTTCATCTAAGTTCCAGAACTTTTGCGCCTTCATTGTTAACGGTAGTTATCATTCTGTCGACTTTCATTCCAAGCTTTTCGAACGGTGCAACGAGCAGGGGAGTGAGCGATTTGGCTTTCTCTAATGAATCACAAATAGCAAAAACTGATGGACCTGAGCCGCTGATATTAAATCCTAATGCTCCGTTAGCTAAAGCAATTTCTTTAACTTCATCGTATCCGGGGATAAGTCCCTTGCGGTATGGTTCAGCGATAAAGTCAAAGATGCCTTCCTTGATTAAATCATTTCTTCCAAGAAGTAAACCTGCAACAAGATAGGAGGCATTTGCAACCTGAGAAACTATTTGCTTAACAGGAAGCTTCTTAGGCAGAATGCTTCGAGCGTATGAAGTTTTAATTTCTATGTCAGGATGAAGTACAACGAAATGAAGATACTCAGGCAAAGATATGTGGCAGTACTTTTTCTCTTCGACATCTTTAATGATTACAAATCCGCCAAGAAGAGCGGGAAGTACATTATCTCCGTGAATAGAACCGCCTGACGCAATTGCTTCGCCGTCGAGCGCCGCTGCAATCAGTTCAGATTTAGGTAAAGGGTTTTCCAATAAAGCATTGACTGCAAACACCGCGGCAACAGCACTGGATGCGCTTGAACCAATTCCCGAACCTGCGGGGATTTTCTTGTGTATCTCAAGTTTAACTCCCTGACTG
>CAIWTC010000078.1 GCA_903915485.1 uncultured Ignavibacteriales bacterium
ACTAGGAGAGAATCAACTAAAAGCCTCGAGGCAAATGGGAAAATATACCAAAGTGAAAATGGGATTAGTACAAGGCTATAGAGAGAAGCAAACCCTAGAATATGGAAGACTGCTAATACCAATTTTGATTTCAAATCATATGAGTGGGATGTTTCAACATGTCGTGCGCGTTGATAAAAATAATTTGCAAATGTTGTTGGGGCATGACTGTATGGATATGATTCAGGGAGGTATTTTATCAGACCAACTTTTTTACCTTCTTTTACTGCTTTTTGGAGTAGTAAATCATCGTCTCCTCCAGTCGCTTGTAATGTACTATCGAATTTCCCAAGGTCATAGTAAGCAGATTTCTTAAACCCGAAATTCCTAGCTGCGGCTGAATATGGCGAATTAATTATTCCGGCAGTTATATACATTGAACTATTTATAAACTGTTCAAAACAAAAGTAATTATTTCTGAATGAAGCAGTAATTATATAAGGTGCAATTCCAAAAAACATTTCATATTTATCATTGATAGCAGCATTAACTGCATTCAGCCATTCGGGCTCAGGGAGACAATCAGCATCCGTGATGATGATATAGTTGTGATTCGCTTGTTTAATTCCAGCATCAATTGCTCCTTTCTTACCGGGGTAATTCTTATTATTAGCTAAAATAAGCTTACAGTTGTCATGATTAATTCTCTCCGATAAGAATTTAAATGTATCATCTGTAGAACTGTCATCAATAAAAATATATTCAACTTTATTTTTTGGGTAGTTGATTTTCTCTATCGCTGTTAAAAGCGAAGGAATATTATGGGCTTCATTTTTACAAGCGATTACAACTGACAAATCATTAATGCTCGACTCAAGAGGGGGTTGGCTATTCTTAAAGTATTTCCGTAATGCGAAGTATCGAATCAAAAAGAGAAAAAAATACCCGACTGTCAGCACAGTCGGGATTATAAATAAAGGGGTATTAATATTTAACAATCAAGTATGATGGATTATGTTAAAGTGCTTTCTCGTATACACGGTACTTCTTATAAATTTCACCTTGCATAACTTCAGCGCCGCGATTCATCATTGCGTTGTCCTCAAGTATCCAACTTGCTTCACCGTACAAGATTCCCATTTTCTTTGCACGGGTTACATTCTCCCAATAAAACACTGCATCAAGTCCTCTTCTTTGGAACTCGGGGATGACTCCTAAAGTGATAACTCTAGCCCACTTGATTTCTTTTTTCTTTGTCCAAATCTTGTACAAATACGGGAAAAGTTTTCCATTCATCTGTTTGAATATGTGATTGTAATCAAGCATGCACAAACTGAATCCAATTGTCTTCCCATCTATTTCCCCAAAGAGAACTAAACCTGGTTCAATTAACATTTTTAAGTCTTCGGCCATAGCATCTATCTCAGCCTCAGTCATTGGAACAAATCCCCAATTTTTTTCCCAGGCACGATTATAAATCTCTTTAACTTTTTCAAGTTCTGACTGGAAGTTTTTCATGTCAAGAGATTTAATAACGATGTTTGAACGCTTGCGAGCAATTTCTGCAACTCTTGCTAATTTTTCTGAGCCCAACACTTTTTCAGTATCTAACTTGTAAGCATATAAATCTTTAATCTTAGCAAGTCCATAATTATCGCAAAGAGTAAGATAATATTCGGGATTGTATGTCATAAGCAGTCTTGGCGGGTCATCAAAGCCTTCCAAGAGCATTCCGTACTCATCATTAACTGAAGGGTTCGCAGGGCCTCTCATGGCGGTTAGACCGCGTTGTTTTAACCATTCTGCTGCAGTATTAAAAAGTTTATTTGCAACTTCCTGGTCATTCATACATTCAAAATAACCAAAGAAGCCAACTTTATCTTCATGCGTAGAGTTGTGTAAGTCATTCTTAATCGCAGCAATTCTGCCAACAATTTTATCATTCTTATAAGCTAAGAAATAATCTGCTTCAGCATGCTGAAAGAAAGGGTTTTTAACTTTGCTGAATACTTTTTTCCTATCAACAATTAAAGGTGGAACCCAATTTTTATCGTTCTTATAAACATCCCATGGGAATTTAATGAACTTCATTAAATCCTTATCAGTCTCTACTTTTTGAATTACTATCTCATTATTCATATCATTGCTCATCGTAATTAATAAATCTAAATTAAATCAAGCCTAGTTCTTTACCAACTTTTCTAAATGTATCAACTATATAATCTAAATGTTCTTTTTCATGGGTTGACATATAGCTTGTTCTCATCATCTGTCTTCCTTCAGGAACGCCCGGGGAGATGAATACATTGACAAACACACCTTCTTCAAAAAGTCTCTGTCCCATCTTAAATGCCAGCATATCATTACCGACTATGACAGGAACTATAGCAGTACGACCATCGACAACATTAAATCCTTCTGCTGTGAGTTGTTCGCGCATGTAGCGCGCATTATCAATAAGTTTCACTACTCTTTCAGGTTCTGCTTCCAAAACTTCCAGTGCAGCTAATGCGGCTGCAACTGATGCAGGGGTGGGAGATGCACTAAAAATAAGAGCAGGGGAGTGGTGTTTCAAATAATTAATAACTCTTTCAGGACCTGCAACATATCCGCCCAACGAGGCGAATGTTTTGCTGAAAGTTCCCATCGTTAAATCTACATCGTTTTCTAAGTTGAATTCACTTGCAGTTCCGCGACCACCTACTCCGATTACGCCGACTGAGTGCGCATCATCGATTAATAAACGGCCATTGTGTTTCTTTGCGATACGATTTAGTTCGGGTAAGTTAACAATTTCTCCACCGGTTGAAAAGACACCATCGCTGACAACCAGTTTGCCAACTTCTGCAGGCAACTTCGAGATTACTCTTTCAAAGTCTTCCATATCATTATGTTTATAGCGAACAAATTCAACTGTTGCGCCCTTTGCCATAAGATTACCTGCTACGATGCAAGCATGATTGTCTTTGTCGGATAC
>CAIWTC010000079.1 GCA_903915485.1 uncultured Ignavibacteriales bacterium
AAAACCTGATTCAGCATCCAGTAAATAGATTCCGTTCGAGATAAGTTTTTGAAAATTCAATTGTGAAATAGGATTGTTGTACATATCCTCATCAGCGGCTGGACAAATTAACATTGGGGATCTTTTACTTAGTGCCATGGTGGTAACTGGATTATCACAGAAACCATTTGCAATTTTTGCGATTGTATTCATTGTCGCAGGAGCAATCAGAACTAAATCAGCCCACTGAGCATAGTCAATATGCCAAGTACCTTGAATGCTATCATCAAATATTTGGGAAATAACAGGATTGTTAGATAATGTCCTTAAAGTCAGCGGGGTAACAAATTTTAAGGCGGATTCAGTGGTAACAACCCGAACATTAGCTTCTCTATTGATTAAATCTCTAATCAACTGACACGACTTATATGCTGCAATCCCGCCGGTTATGCCTAAAACAATATTCTTTCCCTTTAGGCTATTAAGAGGGTCGATACTTCCTGATATTTTGTCTAAGTTCATCTTTTTATATAATTGATAATTATTTACTTTAATCATGCAATTTATGAAATTATTTTCACTTGACTAAGTGATATTTACCATAGAATTAAAATAGAATGTTTTTTATCGAAACTATTTATAAGGATAATTATTGATGCTTTTAGACGAAATAAGAACGCATTGTTTGGCGAAGAAACATGTAACCGAAAGTTTGCCCTTTGATGAATTTACTCCGGTTTTCAAAGTGTATGGAAAAATATTTTTGCTGATGAGTCTTGACTACCCCGTTTCAATAAACCTCAAATGTGACCCGGAGAGAGCCATATCATTGCGCGAAACTTATAATGAAATTACTCCCGGTTATCATATGAATAAAAATCATTGGAACACACTCCAACTTGAAGGAAATTTAAGGAATAATCTCATCATAGAACTAATAGACCATTCTTATGACCTTGTTGTAAAGTCATTGCCTAAAAAGCATCAGGGATTATTTAATTCATGATTGCGATTCGTGACAACGCAATATTTATTTAGTCGCCTCTTCAGATTTCAAGAGATATACTTTATCTCTTGGTCTAATAAGGTTTTCGCAAGGGAATGTCACTAATGACCCCTTCGCTGCAACAGTAGACTCTTTATCCTCAACTATCATTTCGGAAACTTGAAGTTCTATAACTCCACTGGTTTTACCAATTATCAAAATATTGTCCCCGGTATTTAGTTCACCGCCTTTAATTAGTACATAAGCAACTTTTGTATTCTTGTAATAATTTATAACATCCCCAATATATTCCTTCTTTGTTGCAGATGCATTACCTTCAACTGAAGCAAAGTCGTCCCCTCTTGGTTGAGAATTATAGAACCCGGAAGTGAACCCTCGATTAAATACTTTATTTAGTTCGTCATTAAGTTCAATTTTGGCTTGGACATCTAATTTGCCTTCAGAATGAAGGTCAATTGCTTTTCTATAAATTTCAGTTACCTTTGCAGCGTACTCTGGACTCCTTTTACGGCCTTCAATCTTAAACACTGAGATTCCTGAATCTATGAGTTTATCCAGAAAATCAATAGTGCACAAATCCTTTGATGACATTATATAATCTGACCCCATGGTCATAGAATAATCTTTTCTTTCATCAGTAACCTGATATTCCCGACGGCATGGTTGTATGCAATCACCACGGTTGGCGCTTCGGTTAAATAAGTCATGACTCATAAAACATCTTCCGCTCACTGCTATACACATGGCGCCGTGGACAAATGTTTCTACTTCGATATCAACATTTTGAATTACATCCATCACCTGTTCAAGGGAACATTCCCTTGCCATCACAATTCTATTTGCTCCCAGGTCTTTATAAAAACTTGCCGCTGAGGAATTAGAGATTGATGCCTGTGTAGAAATACAAAATGGCATCGAATATTTTCTGCATAATTGAATAACAGATGGGTCCCAACAAATTATTTCATCTACTCCTTTTTCCTTTGCCTGAGAAATAATGTTCTCGACTTCTTTCAATTCATTGTCATAAAGGATTATGTTTAAGGTCAAATTGGTTTGAATATTTTTGGATTTACACAGTTGTACGATTTCGTCAAGTTCATCAACCGTAAAACTCTCAGACTGTGCTCTCATATTAAAGTTTTGAATCCCGAAATAAATTGCATCCGCCCCTCTTTCAATAACTGCGTTCAGCATTTGCCAATTTCCTGCGGGGGCTAATAATATTGGTTTCTTTTTTGTCATATTTAGTATAGTTGTCTTATATTCATTTTCAAATATTAATTTTATTCCGTAAAGATAGAGATATTTTTGTTCATTCTTTTCTTCTAATGTGTAAACATTTATATATAAATAAAGGTTCTGATTATTAATGAATAATTTGTTATTAAAGCCAAAAAGACTATCCAAGAGCGATAAGGTTGCTCTCATTTCCCCTGCTTCTCCAGCAACTAATCCTGAGAAAATCATAATTGCTTCTGAATACTTAACTTCCAAAGGATTTAAAGTTGTTTACGGTTCCAACTTGAACAAATCGCATAAATACCTTGCCGGCACAGATTTAGAACGAAGCGATGATTTCAATAAAGCTTTTTCTACTCCCGACATCAATGCCATATTTTGTTTACGCGGCGGATATGGTTCAGGCAGACTTCTTGAGTCTATTGACTATAACACAATAAAAAAATACCCCAAAATATTTGTTGGATACAGTGATATAACATCACTCCATCTTTCGCTTCATCGCAAATGTAATATGGTGACTTTTTCCGGGCCGATGCCTGCTGTTGACTTTCAATCGGAAATTGACCCAATAACTGAATCATATTTCTGGGATTTAATGTTAAAGAAAAACTTTTGGAAGAAACAGTCTTTTAATAATGAGAGAAGATTATCTTTTTTAGTTGAAGGAAATGCTGAAGGAGTTATGGTAGGCGGAAATTTGACTACATTAGTAAGTTTGATAGGAACAAAGTATTTCCCAAACTTGAAAAATAAAATATTGTTCCTGGAAGATATTGGAGAGGCCCCATATCGACTTGATAGAATGCTGAATCAACTGAAATTGTGTGGTTTATTAAAGAAATTGAGTGGAATTATTCTGGGCGGATTCACAGATTGCGTAAAACCGAAATCAATGAATGAAAGTTTTACGGTGAAAGAAATATTTGAGCATTATTTCTCGGAACTTGGCATCCCTGTTATTGTTGATTTCCCTCACGGTCACCTAAAGCAAATGGTAACATTAGCTATGGGAACTGCTATCAGAATTAGTAGCAAAGGAAATTCATTCTCTTATTTGGAGGACCCTTTCGAGTAGAGGCAAAATTTAATATTAGTCCAGGTTAATATTTCCTAAGATACTTTGCCACTTCACCGTTGATAAAACCGTTCTCAAAGTATTTATACAGATTTTTCCCGGGACACTGCGTATTGCTTAATTCCTTGTGGATTTTAATTTTGCTTGCTTTCAAGTTATATTTATCACATAATTGAATCAGAAAATTAATTAAAGTATTCAATTGTCTTGTAGTCGGTTCCTGTTGTTCAAAGTTTCCTAGTAATGCTATCTGCAACTGTCCTGAAACATCCTCAACCGTTGTTGACTCGCCCATTACTGAGTCGCTTCGTCCTTGATAAATTAGTCCATCCATATCAATAAAATAATGGTAAGGGACATCAGCCCAATTTTTCTGTTTGCCCATACCATACTTTTGAATTTTCAGAATAAAATCCTTAGGGTCCTGCTTTGTGGTATCAAAGAAGGTGCCTTCATGATGGACAGTAATGGAATTTATAGTTTGAGTTTTATATTCTTTTGCTTTTTCTGCGCGCCATGATTCGCGGCTGATTATATTTATTTGATTAACCGGTGCGCAACCAGTGAATAAAATGCTGACTAACCCTAAAGCAGCAATAGCAAAAACCAATAAATTACTTTTCATATAATAATCGTTCTTTCTAAATGAATATTATTAATAACCAACAGTTTCAATCTGAGATTTAATTTTACTGACTTGATCTCTAAAGCGTCCGTCAACTTCAATCATTCTAGCAATTAATGAACAAGCATGGATTACAGTTGAGTGATCTCGCCCTCCAAAATACAATCCAATGTTTTTCAGTGAGTTACGGGTAAGTTCTTTTGATAAATACATGGCAAGTTGTCTTGCAAGAGTAATCTCAGACTTTCTGGTTTTGTCACGAACTTTATTTTCGTCTATTTTTAGTGCTTCACAAACAACTTTTGTAATTAAGTCAACACTTATAGTGGTCTTCTTAGTAGTAGATATTTCATGGACAGTCCTCTTTGCAAGAGCTAAATCAATTTCTTTAGATGTCAAGGAAACATTTGCGAGCAACCTTAATAAACAACCTTCTAATTCTCTGATATTAGATGTTATACTTGAGGCAATGTAATCAAATATTTCAGGCATAACGGTCAGGCCAATTTCATCTGCTTTTTTATTTAGAATAACTAAACGTGTTTCATAATCCGGAGGTGTGATATCTGCAGTAAGACCCATCGCAAATCTAGAGATTAATCGTTCATCAAGTCCACGTAAATCTTTCGGAGGCTTATCGCTTGTTACGATAATTTGTTTTCCGGCATGATACAATGAATTAAAAGAATGGAAAAAATGATCTTGGGTTTTTTCTTTACCAATCAAAAATTGAATATCATCCAGAATTAATACATCTACGCCGCGGTAATAATTTTGAAAATCAGAGATAGTATCATTTTCAATTGCGGCAATAAATTTAATAGTAAACTCTTCTGTAGAAGTGTACAATACTTTCAACGCAGGGTTAGTTTGCAGAGCGCGGTTCCCTATTGCATGAAGTAAATGAGTTTTACCTAAACCAACTCCACCATATATAAAAAGCGGATTAAAGGAAGAACCAATCGGAGTATTGCCAACTGCCAAACCTGCTGCATGAGCAAGTTCGTTTCCACTGCCTTTAATAAAATTACTGAAAGTATATTTAGCATTTAAGTTGCTGACGAAGTCAGATATTTTTGGCTGAAATTTTGTTTCAGGAACCCTGATTCTTATATCAATAGGTTTTTCTAATCGCTGTTCAGGTTGCTCATCAATGAAAGTATACTCGAGTTTTCCTTCATCACCAAGTGTTTGTTTTATTGCACGATTCAATAACAACCGGTGCTTTTGATCAATCCATTCGTAAAAAAATCTGCTTGGTAGCTCAATTTTAATTCTGTTTTCCTGAAGTTCGACAGGTTTAATCGGTACGAACCAAGTTTCAAAGGTAGAAACCGTAACATCATTTCTGATAATTCTTAAACATGCATCCCAAACTTGTGATGCAGAGGCAGTGCTCATTTTATAATCGAGAGCCATATCCATATTAGTTATTAACACTCCTAAATAAAAATATTATTTAATTTTTAAGTAATTTTAAGGGAATATAAAATGCAAGTAAAACCTTTCAACTAGTTATCCACATTTTGCATTTCCCATGTAACATCTTGTATTATATTGTTTTAGCCCTATTCAGATTATGTATTTTAACATCTTGCAAGGGATATGTTGAAAACTCCTGCTCCCCTCGTTTGTGAAACATTTTTCACATTAAAAAGTTATCCACATTTTCTTAACACACATTCAAGCCCATTAATCTTCAGAAAAATACACTACAAATTTGAATTCGCAAAAGAAATATTTAAATAATGTATTTTTTTGTTTCAAAAATTTTTTCACGATGAAATTAATATGGTTTTTCAGAAACATTATCGAGCAATTCAATTGATGATGTTATATATCTGCTAAATTAACTATATCGGTTATCTACGCTTCCATATTGATTTATAACAATGTTGAGTAGAATTACATCATTGATATATGGCATATTTTCAATATATTTACTGTTTATATAAATATTAGAAAAATAAGTGCAATTACAAAACGAACAGAACTTTCAAATAACCGAATTGCCCGGCGGCATTAAAGTTATCTCGGAATTTATTCCTTATATCGAATCATTTTCTTTAGGTTTTTGGTTCAAGGTTGGTACCCGCGACGAAATAAAAAAGCACAATGGAATAAGTCATTTCATTGAACACATGGTTTTCAAGGGAACAAAGAAGAGGTCTGCAAGAAGAATTTCAGAGGACATTGAATCTTTTGGTGGATATCTGAATGCCTTTACTTCTAAAGAGAATACATGCTATTATGGCCGTGGATTAGCAAAACACTTACCAAAAACATTTGATGTCATAGCTGATATGGTCCAGTACCCTCTGTTCCGCAACAGCGATGTTAAAAAAGAATTGGGAGTTATTCTAGATGAACTTCGTGACATCGAGGACAATCCAGAGGAACTTATCTTTGATAAATTTGAAGAGATTATTTTTGAAGGTAACTCATTATCCAGACCGATAATTGGAACTGAAAAAACTATCAGTTCTTTTAATTCTGATATAATTACAGATTTTCATAAAAAACATTACGCTCTACCTAATATGATTATCTCTGCTTCCGGAAAAGTTAATCATGATGAATTGGTAACTTTGACCCAGAAATTAATTAAGCTTCAGTCAAAAGCTGCTAAGCAAAAGAGAGAGGCTGTAAGTTCAAAGAGATTTGGAGAGGTTGCAGTCAGTAGAGATATCGCCCAGGTTCATTGTATTTTAGGCAAGAAGTCATATGGATACTCTAGCCCAGAAAGATTGAAGTTAAATTTACTTTCAACTATTCTTGGTGAAGGTAGTTCCTCACGACTGTTTCAGTCAGTTAGAGAGCGCAATGGTATGACTTATCAGATTAACACTTTCATTAATTCATATCATGATATATCAGCCTTCGGAGTTTATCTTTCAACAAATAAAACCAATGCTAATAAAGCTCTTGAAATTACTGAAAAAGAATTTGATAAAATTTGCAATATCCGTGTATCCGATAGAGAACTAAGAAGAGTAAAAGAATACATGAAAGGTTCAATGATACTTGGTCTGGAGAATACATCAAATAGAATGATAAGAATGACAAGCAATATGATTTACCATAACCGTTTTATTGGTGTTCAGGAAATAATCAATAAGATAGATGCAATCACTGCAGATGAAATCCTTGAACTTGCAAGAGATGTTTTCAAGAAAGATTCATTAACAAAATTAACAATGTTCTCAAAAGTTGATGCGTAATGGAACTTAAATTTCACATTTTTAATTATATTACAGTAAGAATTTAATTTATTTCTAAAATCAGATTATTGAATATGCCGAAAATTACTATAGATAATAAAGAGATTGATTTTACCCAAGGACAAACAATAATTCAAGCCGCAGAAGCAGCTAGTATTGATATTCCCCATTTTTGCTGGCATTCAGCCCTTTCAGTTTCAGGTAACTGTAGAGTATGCTTAGTTGAAGTTGAGAAAATGCCCAAGCTTGTAATCGCCTGTTCAACGCTTGCCACGGATGGAATGGTGGTATCATCTCAGTCAGAAAAAACTCTCTCAGCCAGAAGTGCTGTTATGGAGTTCATACTAATTAATCACCCATTAGACTGCCCTATT
The DNA here is from genome assembly GCA_903915485.1 of uncultured Ignavibacteriales bacterium. Classification (GTDB taxonomy): domain Bacteria; phylum Bacteroidota; class Ignavibacteria; order Ignavibacteriales; family Ignavibacteriaceae; genus CAIYTF01. The sequence continues at coordinate 7,526 of CAIWTC010000079.1, forward strand.
TGTGATGAGGCCGGTGATTGTAAACTTCAAAATTACACCTATAAACATTCAAATGGCGAAAGCAGATTTATTGAGAGCAAAAATTCTAAAGATAAGAGAGTTGCTTTAGGACCTAATGTCATGTTTGATGGTGAAAGATGTATTTCTTGCTCTCGCTGTATTAGATTTTGCGATGAAATAGTCGGAGAAAAACAATTAACTTTCGTTAAGCGCGGGGATAGAGTAACTATAAGCACCTTTCCCGGAAAGGAACTTGATAATGATTATTCAATGAATGTCATTGACATTTGTCCGGTTGGTGCGCTTACTAGTCGTGACTTCAGATTCACCTCCAGAGTTTGGGAAATGTCATCCACCAAATCAATTTGTTCGGGTTGTTCAAAAGGCTGCAACATTGATGTTTGGGTTAGAAATAATCAAATCCTCAGACTTACACCTAGGCAAAACGATGCTGTTAATAATTTTTGGATGTGCGACGAAGGAAGGTTAAATACTTTTAAGCATATCAATGCGGATACCCGTATTAACGGACCTCAAGTTCGGAGAGATGGAGCACTTTCTAAAGTTACTTGGGATGAAGCCTTTTCAGCTGCCGCTTCCGAACTAAAAGCTTTTTCAAAAGATGAGATTGGTTTTGTTGGCTCACCTCAAGCAACAAATGAAGATAACTTCCTATTCTCCAAATTTGTTAAATCAAACTTCGGCATCAAAAATTTAACATTCTTTAAGCACATTATTCCTGGTACCGCTGATTCACTGCTTCAGAAGGAGGATAAATCTCCTAATTCTTTTGGTGCTGAATTAGCCGGCATAAAACCTTCTAAGGATGGATACGATTTTGCATCTCTTCTTTCTGCGATTAACTCACATAAGATTAAAGCGCTTTACATATTAGAAGATTCTAATATATTGGAAATACCGGAAATAGAATCATATTTATCTAAATTGGATTTGCTCATTGTTCATTCAGTTAATTCTTCTGTTCTTACTCAAAGAGCAAATATCGTTTTCCCCGCTGCATCCTATGCAGAGAAAAATGGTACTTGGATAAACTGTGATGGAATTATTCAAAGAATTCGTCCTGCAGTTACCACACAGGAAATTGATAGAAGTCTCGATGGATTCTCTATGAGTCGTCTGGATAAATTTGGAACAGAGTATGACCGTTGGAATCAAACTGCAAAAGTTGATGCGAGGCCATCATGGAAGATTCTCTGCGGATTGATGACCGTTTTTGGACAAAAGCAAAAGTTCTCAATCGTTGAGGAAGTTTTTTCGGAAATGTCGAACACAATCCCATCACTTAATGGAATAGATTACAGTTCTATTGGCGACCTCGGAATTAAAGTTTCACTCAAATCCCCTATCCCCGCAACGATTGAAGGAAAACATTAATGAATGATTTTGTTTTTTATACAGTTGTAACTTTAATAAAACTTGTGGCTTTTGTAAGTGTTATTTTTCTATCTGTTGCCTATCTGGTTTACTTTGAAAGAAAGATTGCAGCTTGGGCTCAAAACAGAGTCGGCCCTAATCGTGTAGGCCCCCTAGGACTGCTACAGCCCTTCGCTGATGTGTTAAAACTTACTCTTAAGGAAGATATAGTCCCTGATGCGGCTAATAAGACCATGCACACACTAGCGCCCATGATTTCAATTTTTGTAGCGTTCTCTACTTATGCAGTCATACCCGTAGGGCCCGATATAACTGTTTTTGGAAGAACCATATCTCTATCCCTTGCCCCAGGAATTAACATTGGGGTGCTATATGTATTAGCCTTAACATCAATAGGTGTTTATGCCATTACATTTGCAGGATGGTCATCAGGAAGTAAGTACTCCCTGCTTGGTGGAATTCGCTCATCTGCTCAAATGATATCTTATGAGATATCTATGGGGTTTTCTATTGCAGGAGTAATAATGCTGGCATCATCACTTCAAATGGATGAAATAGTAAAATCACAGCACGGATGGATGTGGAATGCAATAGTTCAACCTATCGGGTTTATAACCTTTGTAGTTTCCTCCTTTGCAGAAACAAATAGACTTCCATTCGATTTACCTGAGGCTGAGCCTGAGCTTGTCGGTGGATATCATACTGAATATTCAAGTATGAAATTTGCGGCATTCTTTTTAGCTGAATATGCAAACATGCTAATAGCTAGCGCAATGATTGTAACACTATATCTTGGGGGATGGCAATTCCCTTATGCTGAGACATTCAATATTTCCCCAATGCTTTTAGTCGGACTTCAAATAGGCGCATTTGTGCTTAAAATGGTTGCTGTCCTGTTTTTCTTCATTTGGGTAAGATGGAGTCTCCCCCGCTTTCGTTATGACCAATTAATGGATATTGGATGGAAAGTCATGTTCCCGCTTTCTTTGATTAACTTACTTTGGGTAGCCATTGTAACAATGTTTATGAAATGATTTAATTATTTATGAATACTAATTACGCAAACAAAAATAGACTTAAAGACCTGACCTTCTGGCAAAAAATATATGTCCCGGAAATAATCAAAGGATTGTCCGTGACCATGAAAAATATGTTTAAGCCGAATTTTACATTGCAGTACCCAGAGGAAAAATTTATACAACCTGATTCATACAGAGGCAGACCTGTACTTGTTCAGGAGGAAAATAATATCGAGAGATGTGTTGCCTGTGGATTGTGTGCCAGAGTATGCCCTGCGTTAGCAATTGAAGTTCAGGCAAATGAGACTGAATCAGAAAAAGAACGCTATCCTGAAAAATTTGAAATTAATATGCTCAGATGTATTTTTTGTGGTTTCTGCGAGGAAGTCTGTCCTGAAGAGGCAATAATTATGAGCAAAGATTATGAATTAGTCTTCAGAGTTCGGGAAGATGCTATTTACAGTAAAGATAAGTTACTGGTACCGGTAAAAGACCTCCAGGATAGAATTAACTATCTCCGCGAGTTCAAAGGTTAATAGTCGGCACTTTCAGGTTAATAATTTATCTACTCCCCGGAGATAGAAATACCCTTAATTTTTTTGTAAAGAGCCACAGCGTATGAATCTGTCATTCCGGAGAAGAAATCCAGAACTTTAAGTAAACTTAAATAGTTACTGTCACCAATTGCAGGATGAAACTGTTTTGGAAGAAGCTGCATAATTTTCTTGCTGTGCGCCGTAGCTTTCAGTTTATTATTCATGGAATCAATAGCACTCCCATAGAACAACTCCAAAATACCGTTTGCCACTTCAAAACCGGCTGCTTCAATTTCAAGCACCCTTCTGTCGCAATATACACTTTCAATTGCTCTATCCTTTAAGGCCTTCAAGGCTTTGGCGGAAGGAATACTAGAAATTAAAGTTTTAGTCATTTTTCCATTTAGTATTGATGACTCACTATCCAGGAACAGTTCTGATATTTCTTCTACCATTTTCTGAATTGATTTCGCCCTGAGATACTCTACAACACTCTGCTCATCATTTAGTTTTTTTGATTTATTGAATACTGTTTCATCTTCAATGATAGAATAAAACAATTCTTCGATTTCTTTGAAACTAACTAAACCTAGCTTAAAGCCATCTTCAAAATCTATGAGTCTATAGCAGATATCATCACATGCTTCAACCAAGAATGAAAGCGGATGTCTTGACCATCCATAACTTGTTTTTTCCTCGCGAATAAGCCCGACTTCCTCCGCGTTTGCCTTAAACATTTCCTTTTCTGTCTGGAAGAAATTAAATTTTTTCCTTGAGACATTTGTGCTTGATTTAATTAGGCAAGCCTCAACTGGATACTTTACAAAAGAAGCTATTGCGGCACTAGTCAACTGCATACCTCCGCTATTTTCAGGCATTTGTAGAACTGTTAGCAATCTGAAACCTTGAGCATTTCCCTCATAATTCTCAATGTCAAGTCTTTCCTTCTTTGAAAACTTCAATTTCTTTACTAGTGGTGATTCCGTAAACCAGTGACGGATGGCATTTTCTCCTGAATGACCAAAAGGCGGGTTGCCAATATCATGAGCAAGTGCAGCAGTGGCAAGAATTGTACTTATATCTCCGGGTTGAATGTCAGGAATATTGTGACGACTGCATATCTCTATGCCTAATTTCATACCTAGATTTCTGGCTATGCAAGATACCTCAAGACTATGCGTAAGACGGGTACGAACATAGTCACTTTTAGATAAAGGGAATACTTGCGTTTTATCCTGAAGTCTACGAAAAGCCGTAGAGAAAATTATCCGGTCATAATCTCGTTGAAATGCAGTGCGGTCAGATTGATAATCAGATTTCTTGTTTTCCCCTATTCGCTTTTTAGATAAGAGTTGTTTCCAGTTCATTTGCTAATGTTTCAATAAATAATAAAATTACATAATAAGATTATAATATACGATAACATACGAAAAAAGGCTACTCTGAGTAGTCACCTTTTGAGCACCGCTGTTCTATCTTAATATTGCTTTATCAACTTATAATAACAAAAAAAGGTTACCTATTAAAGTAACCTGTTATTTGTGGAGCTAAGCAGGATCGAACTGCTGACCTTCCCGAAGGCTTTCGGGACGCTCTA
>CAIWTC010000080.1 GCA_903915485.1 uncultured Ignavibacteriales bacterium
ATAAAATTTGGTGATGAACTGATTAAGGAATCATGTACAGGTGATGGTCCGGTTGATGCATGTTTCAACGCAATTGAAAGAGCATTGGACTTGAAGCCTTCAGTTGAATCCTACAATGTCCGTTCGGTCACTTCAGGCCGTCAGGCTATGGGTGAGGCAATTGTTAGAGTCAGGCAAGGTGAAGTATCATTCACCGGAAGGGGAATCTCCACTGATATTATTGAGGCAAGTGCGAAAGCATATCTGCAGGCAATAAGTCAATATTATACTTACAAAAGAAAAAAAGACAGTTTTGAATTACAAGATACAGGAAAGGGCATCTGATGGGAATGACTATAACTGAAAAAATATTTGCAAAAGCATCAGGTAAAAATACGGTAATCCCGGGTGAAAGCGTTTGGCTTGATGTTGATATTTTAATGACACATGATGTGTGCGGCCCGCCTACCATAGCAATATGGAAAAATGAATTTGGCGAGAAGGCAAAAGTTTGGGATAAAAACAAATTAGTAATTTTCCCTGACCATTACATTTTTACAAAAAATCCACATGCAAATAGAAATGTTGAAATACTTCGTCAGTTTGCTGCTGATTATGATTTGCCGAATTATTATGATGTCGGAACAGAACGCTATAAAGGTGTTTGTCATATTGCATTAGCTCAAGAGGGATACAATATCCCCGGAACAGTTTTGTTTGGAACAGATTCTCATACATGTACTTCAGGTGCTTTTGGAATGTTCTCAACCGGTGTCGGCAACACTGATGCCGCATTCATATTAGGCACAGGAAAAATTTGGGAGAAAGTTCCTGAATCAATGAAGTTTGTTTTCAATGGTGTTATGCCTCCTTACCTTACTGCGAAGGATTTAATCCTTCAGATATTGGGAGATATAACCACCGATGGTGCTACATACAGAGCTATGGAGTTTTCCGGAAGTGCAATTGCATCAATGAGTATGTATGAAAGAATGACTTTGACCAACATGGCTATTGAAGCAGGTGGTATGAGCGGTATTATTGCCGTAGATGATGTTACAAGAAGTTACTTATCCGAACTTAATATTTCAGAATATGATGAATTTACAAGCGACTCTGATGCAAAATATTTTTCTGAATATACTTATGATGTTGAAAAGATGGAGCCTATCGTTGCAAAACCTCATAGTCCTGACAATAAAGATACTGTTAGCAATGTTGCCGGAACCAAAGTGACTAAATGCTACATCGGTTCATGTACAGGCGGAAAGATTACTGATTTCCAGTTTGCTGCTAATATACTTTACGGTAGAAAAGTTAAAGTGCCTACATTTATTGTTCCGGCAAGCATTTCGGTCGCCAAAGAATTAGGCGAGGTCACATTCAACGGTTCAACTTTACTTGAGATATTCTCAGATGCAGGATGTCACATTGCTGAATCATCATGTGCTGCATGTTTAGGCGGTCCCGCTGATACTATCGGAAGAAGTACTGATGGCGATGTAGTTATATCCACAACAAACAGAAACTTCCCCGGAAGAATGGGAAGTAAACAGGCTGGTGTTTATCTTGCATCGCCTCTGACTGTTGCTGCTTCCGCATTGACAGGTGAAATAACTGACCCAAGAAATTATCTTTAATAATAAGTTTGAAAAGGAATAACAAATGAGTGAAAAAATAATTGGCAAAGCATATGTACTTGGGAACAATATTGATACAGATCAGATAATTCCTGCAGAACATTTGGTTTACAGCACAAGTGACCCTGAAGAGTTGAAAAAATATGGTCACTACGCTCTCTCGAGTGTTCCTCCTTCACAGGCGGGACTTCCACAGGGCAATATGCCTTTCATCGAAGGCGATAATCATATATCGCAATATAATATTATTATCGGCGGTTCAAATTTTGGATGCGGTTCTTCAAGAGAGCATGCTCCTTTAGCAATGCAGGTTGCAGGTGTTAAGGCAATCATTGCAGAATCTTATGCGAGAATATTTTACCGTAATTCTGTTGATGGCGGTTTCTTGACTCCGTTTGAATCAAATTCAGAGTTAAAAGGAGTAATCAAAACAGGTGATGAAGTTGAACTAGATATAGATTCTAATGTGTTAGTTAATAAATCAACTTCGCAGACTTATCAACTTAAGCCACTTGGCAGTGTGCATGATATTGTGAAAAGCGGCGGGCTTTTTAACTATGCAAGAGAACATCAATTAATATAATAATCACAAAAGATACATTTAGGAATAGATGGAAAAGAAATTAATAGAATTATTCGATACGACTTTGCGTGACGGTACACAAGGTGAATCCGTAACTTTAACAGTTCGCGATAAAATGATGATTGCTCAAAGGCTCGATGATTTTGGCATTGATATTATTGAAGGCGGATGGCCCGGAAGTAATCCCCGCGATGAAGATTTTTTCAGAGAAATCCGTAAGGTAAAATTATCGCATGCAAGAATGTGTGCTTTCGGTTCTACTGCAAGATTCCCTGACAAGGTTGCTTCCGACGGAAATTTGAACGCGCTTCTTCTTGCTGAAACTCCTGTTGTGTCAATCTTCGGAAAGACCTGGAAGTTTCATGCAATAAAGGGTTTAGGACTTACGGAGGCTGAGAATGAAATTCTTATTCATGATTCAGTTAAATTTCTAAAATCCCATGGAAGAACTGTAGTTTTTGATGCTGAACATTTCTTTGACGGATTCCGTGATGATGCTGAGTTTGCATTAAAAATGATTGCAGC
>CAIWTC010000081.1 GCA_903915485.1 uncultured Ignavibacteriales bacterium
AAAATATCCTGGTCTGCAAGCATCACTAAAAGATGGAAGAATAAATCAGCAGTTTCATTTTTAATTTCTTCTCTATCTTTATTCTTCGCTGCAATAACTACTTCAATAGCCTCTTCCCCGACTTTTTGAATTATTCTATCGCTTCCAGTCTTAAACAATTTTGTGGTATATGAGTTTTCGGGAAGTTCTTTCTTCCTTTGAATAATGAGGTTACTCAAAGATTTTAAGAATGCAATGTTTGTAACATCCTCATCAGCAAAGCAACTAAAAGTTCCGTTATGGCAAGTCGGTCCTGCCGGGATAGCCCTTATCAATACTGTATCATTATCACAGTCAGACAAAATAGAAACAACATCAAGAATATTTCCTGATGATTCGCCCTTTACCCACAGACGATTTTTCGAACGGCTAAAAAAGGTTACTTTTTTAGTATTGAGTGTAATTTCCAAGGCTTCACTATTCATAAACCCCAGCATAAGCACACTGCCTGAATCATTATCTAAAATGACAGCAGGAATCAAACCATTTAACTTGTTAAAATCTATTTTACTAATATCAATCATGATAATTCTTCCTTATAATCTTATATTAATACCTTGCTCGGAAAGGTAAACCTTCAAATCCTTAATTTTCATTTCACCATAATGAAACAAGCCCGCCGCCAAGCAAGCATCAGCGTGACCTAAAACAAAAGCATCCAAAAAGTGTTGATAATTTCCTGCACCGCCTGATGCAATCACAGGTATTTTAAGGAATTTTGAAATCTCATTTAGAAACTCTGTATCGTATCCGGCACGGGTTCCATCACAATGCATGGCAGTCAGGAGTATCTCGCCCGCACCTAATTCTTCAACGCGTTTGCACCATGAAATGCCCTCAATATCAGTCGCTTCTTTGCCGCCTTTTATATATATCCTGTAACCATCAGATAACTTATTAACATCAATGGCAGCAACTGTCGCCTGACTTCCAAAATTCTTTGCTGATTCAGTTATAAGTGAAGGATTTTTTACTATTGAAGTATTTAGTGATACTTTATCTGCACCTGCTTTTAACAGTGCCTCGATGTCGCTCAGTTCTGATATTCCCCCGCCGACAGTGAATGGAATAGAAACAGTCTTTGCAGTCTCTCTGACAAACTCTATAAATGTTTTTCTTTTTTCTATTGACGCAGAGATGTCAAGAAACACAAGTTCATCAGCGCCTTCATCGGAATATCTTCCGGCCAACTCAATCGCATCTCCGGCATCTTTAAGATTCACAAAGTTAGTGCCTTTGACTACTCTGCCGTTTTTCACATCCAGACATGGAATAATTCTTTTAGCTATCATATTTTTTCATTGCTTCTAAACTTATTTTATCTTCATAATATGCCTTGCCAACAATCGCTGCAAACATATCCATATTCTTTAATTCAATCAGATTGCTCTCATCCTTAACTCCGCCCGAAGCAATAAAAGATAAATCAGAATATTGCTTATTTAGTCTTTCGTACAAAACATTGTTTGTCCCTTGCAAGGCACCATCACGCGAAATATCTGTGCACAGGAATTGCTTAATTCCCTTTGCACTATTTATTGTGATATGTTCATCAAGCGATACCGCAGAAGTTTCTTCCCATCCTTTAATTGCGACTTTATCGCCATTTACATCTGATGCAAGAATTATACGCTCTGCACCAACTGAAGTAATTATTTCATCAAATACTTTTTCGTCAGTGATTGAAATCGAACCCACTATTAAATAATTAACTCCGGCAGAAACCATACTTGCAGCATTTTCTAAAGTTCTTATACCTCCGCCGCATTCGATTATCAAATTCGTTTCGTACTTAATTGATTCAATAGTATGCGCTATTTTAACAGTACCCTCCCTGCTCCCCGATAAATCAACTATGTGAATTCGTTTAAATCCTGCATCAGCAAATATCTTTGCCTGATTAACAGCACTTTCGTTGTAGATTTTGGCTGTGTTGAAATCACCTTGATATAGTCTTACAACTTTATCATTATAAATATCAATTGCGGGTATAACTATCATATTCTGCTCAATTTACAATTTCAATAAAATTCTTCAATACTTTTAATCCAACCGTTGAGGATTTCTCCGGGTGGAACTGCACGCCGTAATAATTATCTTTATTGAGTGCAGCGCAGAACTTAACTCCATTTGCACATGAGGCTATTTCGTATTTGTTTTCGGGAATATAATATGAGTGCGCAAAATAAAAATAACTGTTTTGCGGAATACCTTCAAACAATGGACTGCCTTCGCGAAACTCAACAGAATTCCATCCCATATGCGGGACTTTAATTTCATTCGCGGGAAATTTCACGCAGTTTTCTTCAATGATTCCCAGGCATTCAATTGAACCTTCTTCGGAATGTTTAGAGTACATCTGCATGCCAAGACATATCCCAAGCACAGGTTTCTTTGTTGTTCTTAATAAGCTAATTAAATTATAAGAAACAAGTTTCGCCATCGCCGCTTCCGCCGCACCAACTCCCGGGAAAATGATTTTTTCTACTTCTTCTAACTTTGATATATCATTTGTAACAATAAAATCAACTCCAAACTTTTCTAATGCATACGAGACCGATGCAGTATTGCCTGCACCATAATCTATTATTCCAATCATAAAGCACCCTTTGTTGAAGGGAGTAACCCGTCAGCCCGCTCATCATATCTTGCAGCTTCATTTAAGGCTTTAGCAAAGGCTTTGAAGATTGCTTCAATCTTGTGGTGCTCATTCCTGCCGGTTGCGGTGATGGAAATATTGGAGCGCATCCCCGAGCTTATTCCTCTAAAAAACTCTTCAACTAATTCAGTTGGGAAATCACCGACCTTCTCTCTCTTAAACTTTGCAGTATAATTCAAGAATGGTCTGCCGCCAAGGTCGATAAACACCTGTGCATCAGCATCATCCATAGGCAGACAGTAACCATACCTTTTAATTCCACGCTTATCACCTAGAGCTTGCAATAATGCCTCACCAAGCGCTATTCCCGTGTCCTCAACTGTATGATGCTCATCAATGAATAAATCGCCATCAACACTAATATTCAGTGAAATATTTCCGTGTCTGGCAATCTGCTCAAGCATGTGGTCGAAAAAACCGATACCTGTTTTTATTGATGAACTTCCAGGTCTGTCGAGAAATACTTCAATGGATATTTTTGTTTCCTTTGTTTCTCTTACCCTCACTGCATGTCGAATACTCGATAAGTAACTTTCAACTGCAACTGAAATATTTGCAAATTCTTCCTTATTGATATTAGGGTTGCTACAATCGTTTCCCATTATAATATCAATGTCTTCATTATTGATAATTTGCATCAATGAAATATCCACATTACCAGTGCAGCATATTTTATAACCTCTAGAAGATAACTTCTTCAGGGATGAAACTAAGCCACGGGATTTTCCGCTGCTCAAATTAAAATATTCGCTGTCAATGCAAATAATCATTTTTTCATTGTCAGGCATTCTGCCCTCCAGATATTTCGTTGCATACTTCAATCATTTTTTCTATCATCTTAATATTTTCTGCTCTAGTTCCGACTGTAATTCGCAAACAGTCTTCCAATAACGGCTGAGTACTACGGTCACGAATAATTACTCCTCTATGCATCATCATTTTCTGAACTTCTTTAGCAAAATCCAACTTTATTAATATATAGTTAGCATCGGAGGGAAATATATTTTTTACAAATACAATTTTACTTAATTCAGTAATTAAGAAATCCCTCTCCTTAACTATCAATTCGACAAACTTGTTTTTTTCTTCAAATTTAGAAAGAGCTTTCAATATTATCTGCTCAGTCATGACATTGATTGAGTATGGAGCTTTAATCTTAAACAAATATGAAGTTATAACTTCATCAGCAATGGCATAACCACACCGCACAGCAGCAAGTCCCCAAGCCTTAGAAAAGGTTCTCAAAATTACAATATTCTTATACTCATTAATTAACGAAACAGCAGAAGCATCATCATCGGCGAAGTCTATATATGCTTCATCTACTACAACAATCCCCTTGAACTTTTCTGCTATTAAACTGATTTCATTTTTTTCAAGTAAATTACCTGTCGGATTATTCGGTGAACATACGAATATTATCCTGTCACTCGCAGATACATTGGTTAAAACCTTCCCTGCGTTTAATCCGAAATTTTCATCAAGAAGAACACTATTAATTTCGATATTCTGAATATTCGCAACTGTAGTGTACATACCATATGTGGGTTCAACTATCATTACCGAATCTTTTCCGTGAGAGCAAAATAAACGCATAAGTAAATCAATAATTTCATCGGAACCAACTCCGAAGAAAAGTTTTTCCGCATCAACTTTGATATAATCCGATAATGCCTTGCGCAATTTAATTTGATGAGGGTCAGGATACCTATTAAGATTCATCAACGAAACAGAATCACCCGCAACAGAACCAAAAGAGTTCTCATTAGCATCTAATAATATTCCCGATACATCCTTATATATGTCCCTTGCGGACTGATAAGGATGAAGTTTTTGAATATGAGGTTTTATCAAATCAGATATCATTGCTCAAACCTAATAGTTACAGCGCGTTTGTGTGCAGATAATTGTTCAATCTCTGCAAGCGTGCAAATAGTCTCCGAAAGATTTGCCAAACCTGATTTAGTAATTTCCTGAAGCGTGGTTGCTTTCATAAAAGATTCAACGCTCACACCGCTGAAAGAACGGGCAAAACCCGATGTCGGCAGCGCATGATTCGAACCTGATGCATAGTCGCCTGCACTCTCGGGGGTAAATTCACCCAAGAACACACTGCCAGCATTTTTAATTTTACTTATATACTGACGCGGGTTTTTGACATGCATCACTAAATGCTCCGGTGCATAAAAATTAATTGTAGAGAATGCTGAGTCAATACTTTCCGTTCTTATGAACATTGAATGCTCCAATGACAATCTCAAATATTCTTTTCTATCAAGGCTTTCCAACTGCTTTTCAATTTCCAGCATTGTCGCATCAAGGAATGATTCAGACTCGGATATCAATACAGACTGTGAATCCGGTCCATGTTCTGCCTGTGAAAGAAAATCGGCTGCAACAAATGCAGGGTTTGCCTCTTTGTCCGCTAATATCATTATTTCACTTGGACCTGCAGGCATATCGAAAGCACAACCTTTAGGGTCAGTACTTGCCATCATCTTTGCCGCCGTGACATACTGATTGCCTGGCCCGAATATCTTATCAACCTTTGGGACTTCTTTAATTCCATACGCCAGCATTGCGATTGCCTGTGCGCCACCGACGGCATAAATCTCAGTTATTCCGCAAAGATTAGCCGCATAAAGTACTGCAGGCGGAACCTTTTCCCGAACCGGAGTTACTAGAACTACTCTTGAGCAGCCCGCTATTTTAGCAGGGATACCAAGCATCAGTGCCGTTGAAGGAAGCGTCGCTGTACCGCCGGGGATATACACACCGACATTTTCAATAGGAGTAAAAACTCTTTCGCATAGAACTCCCTCAACTGTTTCAACAGAATAAGGTTTAGGGAATTGCGGTTCATGAAATCTTCTGATGTTTTCAGCAGCGTTACGAATTGCTTTCTTCTGCTTCTCGGTAAGGAGTGAGAATGCTTCTTCAATTTCATTTTCGCTGACACGGATATCTTCACGGTTATACTTATCAAACTTTCTCGCGTACGCCATGACTGCTTCCATTCCTCTGGAACGGACAATCATAGAAATCTCTTTAGCAGTTTCTAGTGCCTTTGTTAAGTTAATAGCACTTCTTTCAAGAACAGCTTTCTGTTCTGCTTCGGTCATTTTAGTAAAGTCAAATCTTTTCATAGTAGTTCTCCTATGGTATCATGTTTTCTATCGGCATCAAGAGAATTCCGGATGCACCTTCATTTTTCAAAATATCAACTATATTCCAAATATAGTCAGAAGGAATAACGGCGTGAACGGCCACCGACTCATTATCAGCGAGTGGAACAATAGTAGGACTTCTTAAACTTGGAATCAGTTTCATGATTTTCTCGAGTGACAACTTCGGAACATTCATCATTAAATATTTTGAACGCCTTGCACTCAGAACCGAACGGATTCTTCTGAGCAAATCCTGTTTTATAGTTTCAAGATTGCCGTCAGTAGCAAGCTCCTTATTACTTATAAGCACAGCCTGCGACTCAAACACAGTAAATCCTTTTTTCAATTTATTCATCATCAGCGTATTGCCTGTCGAAACAATATCGCACACCACATCAGCAACACCGAGTGTAGGTGCAATCTCCACTGAACCGGAAAGCTCAATAATCTTAGCTTGGATATTTTCCTTTTTCAGATACTCGCGGACAATGTGAGGATAAGAAGTAGCAATTGTTTTATTCATCAAATCCTGTGGAGATTCAAGCGATGCAGAATCAGGATATGCCATCATTATTTTGCACTTCCCAAATCCCAGGTTTTCTAAACTTTCAATTTCGGCTTTCTTCTCATAAACTACATTTTCTCCGACTATCCCAATGTCAGCGACACCATCCTGAACATATTCAGGGATATCATCATCACGAAGGAAAAATATATCTATCGGGAATGTGTTAGAACTGACGACTAATCTTTCAGAATAGTTTTCTATATCAATTCCACATAGTTTCAATAACTCCAGTGACTTTTCAGTGAGCCTTCCTTTTTTCTGAATGGCTAATTTTATGTTTCTTGATTCATTATTTTTCATGGTTTTCCTTTAAAAGTAAAAAACCCCGGATAGTGCCGGGGTTTTGTCTAAAATTATTATAACTCACCGCCGGCAATTTTCTTGCTTGTTATGGTGGTGATGTAAAACAATAGCTACATTTTCTAAATTCATGTTTAAATATAGCTTATTTATTATGGAATTTGCAAACTATTTTTGATGACTTATTAGGTAATTTCCTGTCATCCTCTAATTAATTAATATTTTTGTATAATTATGCAATTTAGACCAACTTACTGAATATCCTTCTATATCAGAGGAGAATCCTCTATCAAAACTGTAACTATTATTCATATTAATAGTTTTTTAAACCATTTTTCGAGATATTTGTCTAATAGTATTGAGAAATTATTCGGATTTATGATGATAAAAATGACTAAAAAATATTCAATTATTGTACTTATAGCAATAATTCTTCTAATAATATTCATTTATAAGATTTCCTCCTCCTCAACCGCCAAAAGCGCTCCTCCAAAACCAAATGTTATGGTTAATACTTTACAAAAAAAATTAATGGAACAATCTGAAACTTTGACCGGTGACATCGCTCCGGAACAACAGGCAATTATCTATAATAAAGTAAATGGTAATATCGAGAAACTTTATGTTGATATCGGCGACAAAGTAAAGCAAGGACAAATTTTAGCGTTGATTGATACAACCATATACTCCCAAAATGTTCGTCAAGCAAAAGCAGCATTGCTACAAGCAGAAGCAAATTCGCAAAACGCAAAATTATCCTATGAGAGAAACAAAGTTCTCGTGGATAAAAAAATGATTTCTCAACAAGATTTAGATAATTCAAAAGCTGCCTTGGATATATCACTCGCACAAAAAGAAGCTGCAGCTGCCGCTCTCAATAATGCAGCGACCCAGCTAACTTATTGCAAAATTACAGCACCATTCTCGGGAACGATTACTAAAAGAAATTTTGATGCCGGTGCTTATTTAACGACTGCTTCAAGTTCAGCAACCTCGGGACTTTTCACACTTATGAATACTTCCAAATTGAAAATTAATGTAAGTGTCCCCGAAAGAAGCGTGACTTACTTATCTGAAGTTAAAGAAATATCCATTACAGCGGATGCAGACAATCAAAAAAAATATTCAGGTAAAATCAGCAAAACAAGTCAAGCCCTTGATTTGAGCACACGCACTATGAATGTTGAAATCGCTATCACTAACCCAGATGCATCACTCAAACCCGGTATGTTTGCAACAATACGATTTGTAATTAGTAAGAAGGATGATTCCAACACGCTTCCTACCCAGGCAATTCTTTCAGATGATAACGGTGAATTTGTTTTTGTTTTGAACGCAGACACTACCGTGGCAAAAAAATATGTTAAAGTAGGCATCCGGTCTGAAGAGATAAGCGAAATAATTTCAGGCATAAGCGAGACCGAAAAAGTCGTTTGTGTCGGCCAAACTCTTATAAAGGATAAATTAAAAGTAAGGGTTACAGAGAAATAGTATGTGGTTAACCAGACTTGCACTAAAATATCCAATAACGACTTTAATGGCTGCCATAGCCATTTTTGTGCTCGGGGTAGTTTCGTTATCGCAACTCCCGATCGATATGCTTCCAAACCTACAGATACCTGTAGTAAGCGTAGTAACTTATAATAGCGGCGCAGGCCCTTCAGACATGGAACAGACTGTCACAGTACCTATTGAAAGGGCTGTCAGTTCTACTAACAATGTTAGCTATGTTCAATCCACTACCCGTGAAGGAGTTACACAAGTTCGAGTTTATTTCAATTGGGATGCCAGCACTGATGTTGGTCTAATTGATGTTATTCAAAAAGTTAACCGCGTTTTGAATTTACTTCCCGCTGCTGCCTCTCAGCCTTTAGTTCTTAGATTTGACATAACTAATATACCAGTCTGTCAGATAGCCTTGAACGGCGATATGGACCAGCGCGCACTCTATGATTTAGCATACAATGTTATTGAGCCACAGTTAGAACATATTCCTGGTGTAGCATTTGCACAAGTAGTCGGAGGCAGATTACGCGAGATTCAAGTAAGAATAAACCGCAATAGAATTGATGCTCTCAATCTTTCGCTGTCCCAAGTTTCACAATCGATAGGCGCATCTAATTTGATTGTTCCTTCCGGAGATTTGAAAGCAGGAGTTTTTGACTATTCACTTAAAACGGAAAGTCAATTTAATTTAGTTGAACCTATGGGGGATATAGTTGTTAAAAATTCTAACGGAACAGTTATCCGCCTAAAAGATATTGCATCTATTCAAGATTCTTATCAAGAACAAACGCAAATAATTCGTACAAATGGCAAGGAAGGCGTCATAATCCGTATTCAAAAAACATCAGGCGCTAATACAGTGCAAGTTGTTAATGCGGTTGTCAAATCTCTAACTGAATTAAAAGATGTTCCTCCATCAGTAAAAGCATCAATGGGTGTTGATCAAAGTTTATATATCAAACAGTCAATGAATGCTCTGATGCAGGAAGCAGCAATGGGAGCGCTTTTGGCGACCTTAGTAATCTTGATATTCCTTCGTAATGCAAGGAGCGCAATGATTATATTTTTAGCCATTCCACTTTCTATCCTGGTAACATTTATCTATTTCCGATTCAGCGGTACATCACTAAACATAATGACATTCGGTGGGCTTGCGCTCGGCATAGGCAGGCTTGTGGATGATTCTATAGTTGAGTTGGAGGCAATCTCCAGGCATTATGCTTCGATGGTAGTTGATAAAAAATCCAAGATGCAGGCAACTTTAGATGCTGCTCAGGAAGTAGCTGCACCAATTTTTATATCAACGCTAACTACCGTTATTGTATTTCTCCCTGTTATCTTCCTTACAGGAATTGCCAAGCTTTTATTCCTTCCATTAGTCGTAACTATAACCATTGCACTATTCGCATCATTTTTTGTTTCAAGAACGGTGACTCCGCTAATGTGCTATAAGTATCTTTCTGCTGAAAGGGCTGTAGACTTGAATTCAAAAAAAGCATCTTACCGAATTCAGAATTATATTAAAAATTTATTGGAGAGAATGGATAATTTCTATCAGTCTATTCTTGAGAAATCTCTAAGGCACCGTAAATTTGTTATTTTTGGAGTTATTGGTTTTGGCTTAATTTCCTTCTTCCTTTTTAAGGTCATCGGCACTGAATTTTTCCCGGATACAGATGAAAGCCAATTCACAATTTCAGCGAAACTACCTGTCGGGACAAGGATTGAAGAAACATCTAAATTTATTGAGAGAATAGAAAAGATTGTTCAGAAGAACATTCCTGAAGCGAAAACTGTAATTTCTGACATTGGAGTTCCCTCAGCAAAAGGAGCAAATTCATTCGGTGGAAATGCGGGAAGCCATGCAGCCTCAGTAACCGTTTCATTAGTATCACCAGAAGAAAGGTCGCGGACTGTTTTTGATATCGTAAAAGAAGTTCGCCCTAAATTAGCAGGATTACCCGGAGCGCAAGTTTATATCACAACAGGGGGATTCTTAAAATTCCTTTTGAATTTCGGTTCTTCTGCACCAATTGATATTATAATAAGCGGACAGGATTTTGAAACTGCCAATAAACTTTCACAAAAAATCCTGGAGATTGTAAAATCCACCAGCGGCGCTACTGATGTTCAGTTAACGCGTGAACTCAATCTGCCTGAACTCCGTGTTTCAATCAACAGGGAAAAAGCCGGGGTTATGGGTGTGAGCGTTTCACAAATTTCAAATACTATTACTACTGCTATGGGCGGCTCAGTTGCATCTGTATTCACCGACCCTGAATCAGGGAACCAATACAACATACTTGTAAGGCTCTCCGAAGACTTTAGAAATAGTATTAACGATATAAAAGAATTAACCGTCGCCAATAATCAAGGGCAATTAATTAAACTTTCAAATCTCATAACGATTGAACAGAAAAAATCGCCAATTCAAATTGATAGAAAATATCAGGAAAGAATTGTTGAAGTAACTGCAAATGTAACCGGTCGTGACTTGGGCAGCGTTGCAAACGAGATTAAGCAGAAACTCAATGATGTCCAGATTCCATCGGGGTTTCAAGTACAGGTAAGCGGAAATGTTGAACAGCAAAACAAGACATTCGGCGATTTAAGTTTAGCACTCATACTCGCAATCATTTTAGTTTATATGGTGATGGCATCGCAATTCCAGTCACTATTCGACCCCTTTATCATTATGTTCACAGTTCCTCTCGGCATTATAGGTGTAGTATGGGCATTGTTCCTGACTGATACAACATTATCAGTTACTTCTTTTGAAGGAATAATAGTAATGATTGGTATTGTTGTTTCTAACGGTATTCTTTTAGTTGACTATACAAATAAATTACGGAAGACCGGCATGGGATTACAGGAAGCAGTAATCAAAGGCGGAAAAACCCGTCTGCGCCCTATCCTAATGACGACACTAGCAACTGTTTTAGGATTGATACCGCTTGCAATTGGTATTGGCGGAGAGAAATCACAATCCCCTCTGGCAATTGCAGTTATAGGAGGATTAACCGTATCTACAATTTTAACACTTTTATTCGTACCAACTCTGTACACAATTTTTGAAGAACGATTCAGAAAAGAAATGAAACATCAAGAGAATGAAGATTTACTTAATTAAAATAATCGTATTAATAGTAATCGTGTGCACCGCTGATTTTTTGCATGCACAAACTGATACTCTAACAATAGATAGATGTCTTTCAACTGCATTGAAGAATAACCCTCAACTTAAGATTGCTGAAAGCGTTGTTTCACTTAATTCAGCTAACCTCACATCTTCCCGTTCAGTATTATTTCCCCAACTGAATTTCAATTCAGGATGGACAAGAAACGGAGGAAACTTTTTCGCGGGGCCTACTGCCCGTTCATCAACATACGAGAATTATTCCACAGGATTTCAACTCCAACAATTAGTTTATGACTTCGGGAAATCTTATTCTAAAATTTCCGCATCTACTAACCTTCAGGAATCTTCATATCAGGAAATGCTTTCGGCAAAGCAATCTTTAATTTTGAATGTATATATTGCCTATTATAACCTGCTTTCTGCAATGAAGATTAAGAATGTAAGTTCAGAATCACTAACTCAAGCGGAAGAACATTTGAAACAAGCAGAACTTTTTTATGAGGTTGGAAAGAAACCAAAATTTGATGTACTAAAAGCCGCCACAGATAAAGCGAATGCTAAAGTTAATTTAATTTCAGCAGAGAATAATATAAGCATAGCCCGTCTACAGCTTGAAAACTTACTCAACTCTAAATTGGGCGAGAATGTAATATTAAAAGAGAGTATCGAAACAGGTATAGATGAAATAACTTTACCAGATGCAGTAAAATCAGCATTGGCACATAGGCCTGATTATATCAGCCAAAAGCTTAAAACCGAAGCTAATAAATCATTGATGAATTCAGCATGGTCTGCAAATCTGCCAAACATCAATTTAGTAGGTGGATATAATTGGAGAACCTTTTCCCTATCCTCTAAACTTCTTGACTCATGGAATTTAGGTCTGTCCCTGTCGTTACCGATTTTTCAGGGATTTGCTATTGATGCTTCAGTTGATGTAGCTAATGCAAACCTTAAGGGAAGCGAGGCTCAATTAGAGGCAATCGAGTTGTCAATAACTCTTGAAACACAGCAGCAGCTTTCAAACTTAAAACTCTTGAAAGCAAAACTAGAGGCCACGAAAGCCCTGGTAGAGCAGGCTACTGAAACTTTGAATATTTCGGAAGGAAGATACACTTCTGAAGTCGGTAGTCAAATTGAGGTAACTGACTCGCGCCTAACACTGCTGAATGCCTCAATTCAAAACATTCAGGCAATGTACGATTATCAAATTACAATCGTTAGAATAAAGAAAGCACTTGGGGTTTTGTAAGACCTTAAAGTCTTAGATAAATTCTGTCTTAATTATTTTTGTGGAACTGAATTTCCATCCATCAGGAGTCTTTTTCAAAATATTAGAGAAATTACTTTTACTGTCTTGAAAAGCCGGGCCGCTTATCCTTCTCACTGTGACGGTCATTTCCACTTCGGCTTCTTGGTCCTCAATCCTCTTAATGGAAAAGCTATTCATAGTATATTCCAAATCATAAAGTTTGAATAAGTGCTGCATGACAGTTCTGGATGTTTCATAGTTAGGTGTATTTGGTTCTACTGTAGAAAGATATCCTTCAATGTTTTCACTGTTAAGTGCTTCAATTTGCTTGTTTACTAAAGCAGGAATATCCTTCTCCGCTGCTGACTTACACCCCGAAACCGTCAATATAAGTATTGCTAAAACTACTATTTGTGGAAGAATTTTTATTCTCATAAAGTTGAGTTTATTTTTCATTTTATTTTCTAACAGTTACTGATTATATAATTCACTTTAAGTTAATTGCGAGAGATAACTTCTCTCGACTAAAAGAACTGCATCACTTTAATTATTGAGTAAGTAACAATTATCAGAGTTTGTTTACAAATTCACTGATACTTTTGCGTGTTCTCGGAGAGATTTCCCTCGTTTTCATTGGCTCCTCAAGCTTATCAGCATCGCCAAGATAACCGCAGGCAAGAATAACTAAAGTATTGTATTCTTCGGAGTTTATATTTAGTACTTCAACAACTTTCTCCACGGAAAATCCTGCCATAGGATGAACGAATATGTCCATCGATAATGCCTGAAGCGATAGCGACATTACTGCAGCGCCTAAATCAAACTGCGCCCAATTATTGAAGGTACCATTATCAACATTCTTCTTTGCGAGACAAACTACAATTCCTGCAGCATTCTTTGCCCATGCTTGATTCGGAGGAGCAAGACAGTCAACAATCTTGTTGAAGGATTCTGAATTATTTTTCAATGAATAGTAAAATGTCCATGGCTGATAATTGAAAGCACTGTACGACCACCTTGCGGCTTCGAACAGACTATTCATCTGTTCATCGTTGAGTTCCTTTTCCGAAAAAGAGCGGGGGCTCCATCGATTAGCAAATAGTTCATGGATTGGGTATTGTGGATTAGCTGATTTTATCATTTTCAAATTCTTATATTATATTATGTTGATTAAATATATTTGTATTCTATTATTGAATATAATTAAATTGTTTATTGTTACTTACCGAAAACAACAGAGCGCATCGATATTGAGCCGTAATCAAATCCCTCATTAAAATATTCAATTGATTCCCCTTCCCCTACTAAGGACATCACATAAAGCAACGGCAGGAAATGCTCACTAGTCGGCACTGAATACTTTGACATAACCCCAAGCGATTCATAACCTATGATGGATTGATGGTCAGCCTTGTCAATTGCACTTTTCACATGCGTATCAAATTCATTTGCCCAATCGTATACTTCATTTCGAGAATTCATCATACGCAGGTTATGCACAATATTGCCACTGCCAATTATAAGCACGCCTTGGTTTCTTAAAGACACTAATTCCTTTCCAAGTTCATAGTGCTGCTTCGGTGTCATGTTTTGATTTAAGCTAAGCTGATAGACAGGGACATCTGCATTGGGATACATAGGAAGCAGAACCGACCATGCACCATGGTCAAGTCCCCATTTATAATCAAGTTCACTCTTAGTGACTGTAGTAAGTTCTTTTGTTAGCTTTGCTAATTCAGGTGCTCCCGGGCAATGGTACTCCCTACTGTATAATTCATCAGTGAATCCATAAAAATCGTGAATGGTTTTGGGAAACTGCATAGCAGTTATTCTTGTGGAATCAGTTACCCAATGAGCCGAAATACATAGGATAGCTTTTGGTTTAACCAACTCCCCGCCTAACTGTTTCCACCCTGAATTAAAAATATTGTCTTCTATTGCATTCATCGGGCTGCCATGACCGACAAAAATAACCGGCATCTTTTTTTCTAAACTCATAATTTCTTCATTTGGGAATATATAATTTGAAACATTACCTGTAATTTTTCATTCCTAATTCAACTTCATCGGATACTTTGCTGAAAACTTCTTCGAAAGAGCCAAGTGCATCGATGGTTACTATTCCTTGCGCTTGCTTATATTTTTCAAGCACCGGAACAGTTTTACTTTCATGTTCTTTTAATCTTCTAACTATCTGTGCAACGCTTGTATCGTAGGGTAGTTTCTTACCTGAGGTTCCCCGTTCATTAAGACGGAGAATTAAATCAAGCGGAGGTACTTCTAAATTAATAACTTTTGAAATAGTAGTATCTAACTTCTGAAGCAATCCATCAAGAATGTATGACTGCACCAAAGTTCTTGGGAATCCTTTGAAAATAAATCCCGTTTTGTTATTTGACCTATCAAGCGTTTGCTCAATAATTTCAACAACTATTTCGTCAGGGACAAGTTCCCCTTCTTCATACGCAGATTTGATCTGCTTACCAATGGCTGTGTTTTCAAGAACTTCATGCTCTAATATTCTGCCCGTGGCGATGTATTCTAACCCGAATTTCTCGACAAGTGCTTTTCCATGGTGCCCTCTTCCTGAACCGGGATATCCAAAAAGCAATATATTAAATAGTCGCTTGCTTAATATGCTCTCAATTACTTTTTCAATTTCTACTGTTACATCGTTAACATCTTTAGTACCGTCAACCTCATAAAATATTCCCTTATCCTGATAGAATTTCAAAACAGGAAGTGTTTTATTATAATATTCTTTTAATCGTTGGCGGATAACAGTATCATTATCATCAAGGCGACCTGAGTTTTCGCCTCTCCGTAATAAACGCTCGACAGATAATTCTTCCGGAACATGAATACTCACGAGGCAGCTTAAGGAAGTGTGAAGTTTAATCATCAGACCCTGAAGAATATATGCCTGAACATAAGTCCTTGGAAATCCATCAAATAAAAATCCGTTTGAGTTCGGGTTTTCCTTGATAGTCTTCTCAATAATCTGAACTATAATTTCATCGGATACAAGTTGTCCTGACGAGATATAACCTTTAGCATCTTTTCCCAGTTTTGTATTGTTCGCCATTTCTTTTCGAAGTAGCTCACCTGTGGAAATATAAAATAAATTATATTTATTAATTAAAAATTCAGACTGCGTACCTTTACCTGCTCCGGGAGGGCCGAACAATGCTACGTTTAACATACTTTCTCTCTTGTAATTGTTCCTACTTAGGGGAAAACTAATAATCTAAAAATTGGAGTGACTCTTTTCGTTTCTTTCACTTTGTAAAGTTATTAAAATTCATAAGTAAAACATAATACAATAATTAACTAATTTTTGCTCGTTATTAGATCAATTATCGATTAAATCATATACTCGATAAAAAAATCTTTTTTGTCGTTTGACCTGATACGGACCTCGCTCTTATTGTAAACGACTGAATTGGGTCCGATGCTTTCTGTTATCCAGGCATTTCCACCAATGATACTGTTCTTACCAATAACGGTATTTCCACCTAATATTACGGCTTGCGAATAAATGATAACATCATCTTCAATAGTAGGATGTCTCTTCGTATTAAGGAATTTCTTATCCACACTTAGAGCACCTAGCGTAACACCTTGGTATATTTTGACATTATCTCCTATAACACTCGTTTCACCTATAACAATTCCCGTGCCATGATCAATAAAGAACGGATGGCCAATAGAAGCGCCTGGATGTATATCAATTCCGGTCTTTTCGTGGGCATATTCTGTTATGATTCGGGGGATTATGGGTATTTTTAGTTTGTAGAGTTCATGCGATATCCTGTAAATAGCGATTGCAAAAAACCCAGGATAGGCCAATATGACTTCATCAATACTCTCCGCCGCGGGATCTCCCTCAAATATGAAATTAGCATCAGCCCACAACTTGGTGTGAAGTTGAGGCAATTCTTTGCTAAATTTCTCGGCAAGTTTTATCTCATCTATCGAATAACTGCTGTCCAATAATTTCAATAATGAAATCAGATTTCTTTCAAGCAGTTGAATCTTGGCGATAATGTCATTTGATGTATAATATATCTTATTAGAAAAGTGCGGGAACAAAAAGTCCACGACTTCTATTAAGAAATCCACAGAATCTGATTTTAATTGCGAAACGCACTTGTATTTTTCCCTTACGCTAAGAATTTCCTGCGCAAATACGCTAAAGTCCCGTTCTTTTTTCATAAATTCATTCTATTAATATTGTTTTGTAAAGAAGTTGATTTCAGTTAAATTATCGGTTCGATTTTTTATTGTTAAGTAAAAAGTACTATAATTAAATTTATATTCCATTGATGGATTCAAGTAATTTTTAATTCATAATTAAATTTAACAAAATTCCCGGATGAATATAAATATTTAATCTAGACAAAATATTCAGGTAAGCACGATATGGAATGGGTTTTTCTAATTAGTTGGTTAGGGATAATCAACGGCGCCTTAGGCGGTCAGTATCTATTAAATTGGATGGGGAATCAGGAAAGATTTGCCGGTAAAGCTGAAACTACGCCGGGAGTCATGACTTGGTGGAGAGAAATATCTAAATTACTTTGGGCATTAATTGCTGTAACAATAGAAATTGCCCGAGGGAAAGAGCTAAAATATTTCTGGCCGGGGATGCTATCAATGGTTACAATTGGTATCTGCGCATTCACTGGTGTAATTGAAAATATCGGCTTTTTCTACCTTCCGCGGTATTATTCCCCTCATGTGTACGCGCCATATGTTAACATATATCTTGTTTTCTTACCATTTTTCGGCAAACTATTATTTAAGGCACCAATACGCAAAGAACATTGGATTGGTGTATCATTAGTTGTACTCGGCTTAGTAATAGGGAAACTTGGACAAAGCAATGCAAAATCACAGTTTGATTTAAGCGCAATGGTGTGGATATTAATTATTAACTTATGCCTGGGTTCACAACAGATATTAAACAACAAGACAGTTCAAACAGCTTTTCAAGGTGTAGGCGCTAATGCTCTTGTTGCATGGCGTGAAGTTTGGAAATTGGTTTTCATAACATTGGCGATAATTATATTCCCCATAATAGCTCAGTCATTTAAGGTTCATACTCCGGATAAAATTGCTGTTGAACAATTTGAGAATTCAGTCATAAAAAACCAGAAACTCGACACTCTTAATGTGGCTACTCTTCATAAGTTTTATTCAAAACAAAACGACCAGTATGTTCTTCAATCGAATATATCAGTCGATGAAGAAACTCAAATAAAAAATGTGTTTATCAAAATGGACTATAACCGTTTCTTCTCGCTTTTTGAAGGGAAACTTTTCCCAAACAATTGGATACCCATATTATTCGTAGTTGCAGCGGGCTTAACAGGATATATTTATAGCCTTGGTTTCTTTAAGCTATCTAAATTTGCAGCACACTTTTGGGTGCCGTACACAAATGTATATTTTGCCATTCTTCCTTTTATAATGATTTTATTTGGCGAACATGTAACTTCGTTCCAAATCGGCGGCGCTGCTGTATTGACTGTCGGACTTATAGTCGGTGTCTCTGACTATGGCAAAAATAAAGTTGTCGAAATTGAAAATATAAATAAATAGTAAACTCAAAGAGGTGCACAGATGAGTAAATTCACACAAATAATAAAAAGAACCGGAGCGGTTGTTCCGTTCAACCCTGAAAGAATAAATAATGTAATTTATCGCGCAGCAGTTGCTGTCGGCGGAAGAGATAAAGAAAAAGCAGCAGAACTTGGTGCTAAGGTTATGATTTATCTCGAGAACAATTATGAATCCGGATACAGATTCAATGTTGAGGAAATTCAGGATGCAGTAGAAAAAATTCTAATAGAAAATGGTCATGCAAAAGTTGCTAAAGAATTTATTCTCTACCGCGGAGAATCCTCCAAGAAAAGGCTTGAGAGTTCAAAACACTTTTCCAAAACGAATGAAAACATTCCATGGTCAAAAATTTGGCGCGCTCTTGATTGGTCAAGTAGTCACGAACTTAATACTGTAGAAAAACTTAATAAGAGATTACGCAATGGTGAGTTCCCTCAGATAGTCCACGAATCTGAAAGAGCATATGAAACTCAGCTTGATACAGCAGCGGAAATAATCACCGATCGAAAAGACGAAGTTAGAATGGTTATGGTTAGCGGCCCATCTTCTTCAGGAAAGACTACCACAACTTACAAACTTGAACAAAGACTTAGTAAAGTAGGTATGAAATTTGCCCCACTTATTGTGGACAATTACTTCTTTGATTTAGAACTTCATCCTAAAGATGAATTTGGAGATTATGATTTCGAAACTCCTCAGGCTTTGGATTTAGAATTGATAAACGACCATCTCGCAAGACTGGTAAAAGGTGAAGAAGTATTAGTACCGCACTATGATTTCAAAACAGGAAAAAGGTCTGAGTCTGTTACACCCTTACGAATTAAGGAGAATGAAGTATTGCTGATTGACAGTTTACATGGACTTTATCCCCCATTCAGTAAAGAGATTGCACCAAACCAAAAATTTAAACTATACCTGGAACCTTTGCTTCAAATGAAAGATGAAGACGGTAGTTATATTAGATGGACCGACATCAGATTAATCCGCAGAATGCTTCGCGATTCAGTTCACAGAGCGTATAAACCGGAACAGACCCTTCTGCATTGGCACTATGTCCGCTCAGCTGAAAAACGAAATATCATTCCTTATGCTTCTTCTGCAGATTATATTGTTAATACTTCAATGGCGTATGAGCTACCTCTGTATGTTCATCGTTTGCTTAAAGACTTTCAGGAGTGGGTTCCAAAATACAATGGCGACCCATTACGAATCGACGCTTACGAAAGAGCATTGCGCGTTAGCAAAATGTTGCAGGCAATCGAACCGATTGCAGACGACTCACCTGTCCCGGGAACTTCAGTTTTGCGTGAGTTCATAGGCGGCAGTGAACTAGATGTTCAATAAGAGAAAGAAGAGTAGGATGAATATTATTTATAGAGTAACGCTAACTATGTTGCTTTCATTACTCGTTTGTACAAGCAATACTTTTGCAAACGACAAACAATATCAATCAAACCATTCAGAATATTTTTCTGAATGTTCGGATATTTTTAGCAATCCTGATTCTTCGTTGAACACTAGAGCAGCAAGAGTAAGAGTAACGCTAAAAGATGGTTCGCTTCTGATTGGACAAATACTTTCCGAGAATTCTGATACAGTATTTTTCCGTTCGAAAGGAGATATTGCAATCAGCCTTCCTAAAATAAGCATCTCTAAAACTGAGATAGTTCCGGAAGAATTGGATGTTCTAGGATTCAGTTTCTCCGACCCGAATCAGTCAAGATTGTTTTTCTCTCCAACAGCATGGACAACCCCATCAGGCAAGGTAACCTTCTCTGACTTTGAGTTATTGTTCCCTTTTATCGGTGTTGGAATAACTGACTACTTCACTCTTTCGGGAGGCTTCTCGCTTATTCCCGGTGTAGATAATCAGGTTTACTACATAGCACCAAAAATAAAATTCGTTGATGTACCAAATCTAAAAGTCAGTGTTGGTGTCATTTATGGTGCAGTTATGGAGTACACTGCCGGAATTGCATACAGCGTGGCCTCTATAGGCAATGAGAGGGCTAACCTGAGTTGTGGGTTGGGCTATGGATTTGCAGGATCAAAGATGTCTAAGCAGCCAATTTTGATGGTGGGTGGAGAACTTCGTACTTCAAATAACTTGAAACTTATAACCGAGAACTGGTTTACAACAGAAAAAGATGTTTCGCTCATGTCGGCAGGAATCAGATTCTTTGGGGAACACCTCTCAGCAGATTTTGCCTTTTTATTCCCGGTTGCCGGAAGCAGTGATGGTATCGGGTTTATCCCTTGGCTTGGTTTTGC
>CAIWTC010000082.1 GCA_903915485.1 uncultured Ignavibacteriales bacterium
GCCTAACTCTGAGGATAAATAGCTTGACAATAATTCAATATTTTTCTTAGCTCCCGATTCAGAAGCTTCCTTAAATTTGAATCTGTAAACTGACAATTTTTCTATTTCGTAATTTTCATACGAATTGAATTTATCATCGTAAGTGTCGAATATTCTCTGTTTGTATTCATTAAGAGATACTGGGTTGCTTTCTATATGATTATTTTCGACATTAAAATCAACATCAATTCCATCTTTCGATATACTAGTCGTAATTTTTCTTTGCTGAATAATATTAAGTATTTCCTGCACTGAGATGGCGGCATAGTCATAATAAATTTTTGTTTTAACAGGTTCACCGTATCTAGTTTCAAACCCAAATACTTTGTTTGATTCTTTGAGAAGTAAGGTTAGATTTGCATAATCAATTTCATCAAATACTCCATAGACACCCACTTCAAGTATTCCAATTTTATCGACTTTGATTTTTTCTTTATCCACAACTTCAACTTTAGTGGGAGCAAACAGTTCCCGTCGTATTTGTTTTTCGGAAATAATTGATGGGTCATAATATATTTTAACCCTATGACTTTTAGCGTAAGTATCAACTCCCAATATCCCTTCAACATCTTCGAGTGTACTGACTAATGACATTGAACTGCCGTAACACTTAATATTCTTTAATTCTATATTATATATCGTTTCCTGACCGGAAGTCTTCCCCCAACGCAAAGATACAGTTGTAAATTCAAAATAACTTGATATGAATAATGAGAGAGAAACAAGAATAACTGTGGTAATCGGAGCTATATATTTTAAGCGGTTACTTTTATTAATGGTGATAACATTTTTTACCGGGCAGGCGTGAACACAATCACTGCAAAGGTTACAGTCAACAGCATTGACTGTTATTACTTTAGAGATGCTTATGCCTTGTGGACAGGCAGAATCACAATTACTACAGTTAGTGCATACTTCAGTGTTTCTGATGATTTTGGGAACAGGTAAAAAGAATGACTTCCCAAAGAAGAACTCGTTCACCCAACCCGAAAGAACTAATCCTCCCAACAGCCAAACATAACTTAACTGCGCTCCAAAATAATTCGCAGTAAAATAAATCAAAATCACGCTTCCGGCAAATACTGTATTCAGGAATATATTACTGACTGCCCCAAGCGGACAGAGATATTTACACCAAAAAAGGCGATAGAATAAAGCCCCGAGAATAGTTATTAAAACCGAAGGTATTGCATAGAATAAAATAATATCAGGATTGCCGAACATATTTACTACTGCGAAATATGGGTCGTACTTTTTACAGAATAGTTCACTTGTAGTCATCGTAAAATAAACTGTCACAAATAGCAGAATATACTTTAAGCCTCTTAAATAGCGACCAACGCTCTGAGGGATTTCCCTTCTAAGCTTAAACTTGTCGCCAATTTTTCCTATCCACTCGGATAGTGTTCCGATGGGACAAATAAATCCGCAAAACAGTTTCCCTACAAGCCCTACTCCAAGCAGCAGTGCAAGCCCCAGAAAGACCTGCGTAGCGCTCATATTGCACGCCATGGTATCTGAATTCAACTTACTAAAAAATGATGATATCCCCCCGAATGGACAATACTGTTCGAAGTCCGCAAGATAAGACTTGTTATAAATAGGCTTCGACGCTACATAAATTATCAGCATTAGCGCTATCGATTGTAAAGCGTAACGGCTTTTATTTTTTATTCTTCTCATCTTCGAACATTCAAATTATTATCCTTTAGCAAATCAGAAAACTCTATTCAGAATATTTTTATCAACACCCTCCAAGAACGCGTTTTGAGGCTTTGTTGCCTGAATTCGCACTCTTAGCTTTACTTTCCTTAATAATTTCAACAAAAGCTTTAACAGCATCTGCTCTGAATCGACGGGTATCTATGGACACAGTATTGTCAGTTGGTTGAGTCTCAGAATAAGTAATAATATCTTTATTAAATTGCATGAACCCACCCTTCAGATAGGATACTCCCTTAAACCCCAATCGTTGTGCAACATACGCAGCCTTGCAGGCCTCTGACTCATTGTCAGAAATAAAAATATTCATGCGCTTGGAGACACCTAAAAGTTTTTGAGTATCCTTTTCAAACAAGCTTTGCAAAGTTATACGGGTTGAATTCGGCAAACTGATTTTTTCGAAATCCTTTTGTGAACGCAAATCATAAATAAATAAGTCTCTTTCTTTATCAATGATTCTGAAAGCTAATTCATCTGAAGTAATTTCCATTTCCTGCAAATGTGAGGAAGGAACTAAAGTAGCCTCATTCATTAAAACTTCTTTTCTATCAGGCAATAAGAAGGCAGCTATACCTAATAAGCAAGCAAAACCTGTCAGCCAAATGTATTTTTTATTGTTGAATACATTATAGTCTGTGATTTTATTTACTTTATTTTCGACTAATCGTACTGCCCAAAACGCACCCATGGCCATTACAGTAAGTAAAGTTGCAAACGCAGCCTGAGACATTCCCATTGTATCAAATATTCTTACATTTCCCCAATTAGCAGATTTATAAAGTGGCTCCCATACAGGATAACCTTCTGCAAAAATGAGCACACCTAGGAATGAACCAACAATAAAAATCATTGCATCAATCTTTCCTATCGCAGCGGCACATACGCTTGTTCCGGGACAAAATCCGCCTACAACAAAGCCAAGTCCCATTATCAATCCGCCTACTATAGCCGACCATAGGAATGTAGGATTGATATAAACCAAAGACATATCAAGCAAGCCGTAATGAGCAAGAATTATAACACCAATCATCGCTACAAGTCCTCCGGTGAAGAAAACCCTAAGCACAGTAAAATCGTAGCCGTAAAATAATCCGACTAATTTTTTTGAGGAAGAAAACCCGGCTTGTTCAAGCACAAAGCCGAATGCTATTCCGACAAATATTGCAACAATAAAATTAAGTTCATTTCCAATTACATCAGGTACTAACGGTCCCATATTATCCTCCTACAACCAAAGTTTTCTAAAAAAGTAAGCGAACATATATGCTCCGCCGAAAATTGCCATCATCGTTATGATGCCGCCTGTTGAAAGAACTGCCATTCCACTGAGAGCAGCACCGCTTGTGCAGCCTCTCCCAAGTTGTGCGCCAAATCCAAATAGTGCACCGCCAACTAAAGCACCGGCAATTCTTATTTTACTGCTTGACTTTGGAGAGTAATCTAATTTGAATTTCAACCGGTTTGAAATCAATCCTGAAATGAATGCACCAATTACAACGCCAATCACTTCAAATACCAGCCAGTTTTTCAAAGGACTTTCAGGATGCTCGGTCTTATATTCTTTATAAAACTTGGCATCTGCAGTATGTCCGGGAGCGGTTGATTCAACAGATGCAACCACAGCGCTTTTAACAGCACCGCTGGCACCTAGTCCCCTACCTGTAATATAAATAGTAGCAAGCAAAACCAAACCCAGCAGTACTCCTGCAAAATATGGGTTCATATATTCAGTCTTATTCATTTTCTACTCCTTCAGTTGAGCCTTCTTTAATTTCGTTTTTTTCAAGTTCTTCATATCCTGTAACCATTGCCTTCAAGTTTGAAGTAAGCGTTTCACCGGTTGTTATCAAGTATAAGTGTGCAATAATAAAAGCAATTAAAATATATGCACCTGCTGTATGGAAAAGTGCAATAGCTTCAATTGATTTTATATTCAACCCCTCAATTACCCCTTCCTGTGGATAGCGGTAAAACATATACAGCAGTCCAGATGCTACCATAACAGGGATAACAAGTAATTTGAATCCCAAGTATGTAAGTTTCTGTAAAGGATTGAGTTTACTCAATACAGTCTTCTTTGTTGGGTGGGGTGCATTCTTGAATATCCCCAATAGATAATAATCTATCTGCGCACGCAAGTTTTTCAATGTCGGAAGATACTGCTTCCATTCACCGGTTGAGAAGTGCCAAAATATTGCGAATACTATGAGCACGATAAATAAGTATGCGGCTGTATTATGGTACTTAACAGCATTTTGGTACCCGAAAAATGAAAAAGAGCCATGGATTTCAAAGCCTGTCATGGCTAAGAAAAATATTAATATTGCCTGCATCCAATGCCAAAACCGTTCAAACGAGCGGTATATATAAACTGCTTGTTTCATTACTAATTTTTCCTTTTCAATTTCTTTGTAGAATAAATCCTCATAATTCCGTGCAACAATACGCTAAGGAAAGTCAGCATTAAAACAATTTTCCCTAGAGTTTCTATTATAGAATTGTGATCTCTTGCCGGCATGTAAAAATCTTTAAGACCAGCGAGTCTTCCATTTTCTGAAGTATGGCACTCAATACATTTAACTGTATTTTCTTTTGTTGAAACCATGTGATTAACCGGCCAGTACATAACGGTTTTCAAAAAAGATACTTTCCCGCTTGCAGGTAAATTAACATCGTGCATACCGACTTCTGCGGCGCGCTTCCAGTCAAAGTCCTTCCAAAAAGCACCTTCGCCTTCTTTGTCTGCAAATAATTTTGGCTGAATTAACAATCCGGTTACAGGGTCAAACGGTTGAGTAGCAGTGTGAATTTTGACCGGAATAATTTTAGAATCCTTATCATCGTAAGAGCCATATAGCGGATTTATGATTAAAGGCTTTGTAGTATCGGAAATTACATCTCCTAAAAGGTAGTGAGATGCAGTTCCGTTAAACCATATATAATCCGGCTTTAAATTCTTACCCCAGGTGAATCTTCCTTTTATTGAAAGATAAGTATGATTGCCGTCTTTGTCATCTTCTTCAATAGGCTTGCCATCTTTAAGTTTGCCGGCGGCCTGCCAATCCCAACTGGTTTTTGTTGCATTTGCTTTTGCATAAGTACTGATATGGCAAGTTTGGCAAGCAACTTTATATGTATGCTTGTTGAGAATCTCATCAGCATGCGGGCGTTCTGAATGGCAATCCTCACACAATGCCCGGTTTCTGTTCATAGAAGAAAGCGAATACATTTTTCCGCTGATAGTATGATGCTTTGTCGTGTGGCAG
Organism: uncultured Ignavibacteriales bacterium; assembly: GCA_903915485.1. Classification (GTDB taxonomy): domain Bacteria; phylum Bacteroidota; class Ignavibacteria; order Ignavibacteriales; family Ignavibacteriaceae; genus CAIYTF01. The sequence goes on from CAIWTC010000082.1 coordinate 5,028, forward strand.
TCAGTGCATTGTATGTTCATGCCTGTTGATGCCATATGCACATCAATATCACGGGAAGGCTCAAACATAGATTTTTCTAAATCACCATGCTTAACATTATTTCCACCGCCGCCGAAGAAATGGCACACACCGCAATTTGTCCGCTTAGGTTTCCCGACATGCTGAGCAATATTACTTAGGTCAAGGTTTTCTTTAGGATACCCTGCTTTTTCATTTCCTTTAAGGTAAGTTTCAGAATTATCGTGACAGACAAGACAATCTATATTTGTGGAATCATTGAACCCAAAAGTTTTAGTATTTGATAGTCCAAAACCAATGTGGCATTTTGCACAACTCTGCTCATTACCTTCAACCCCTATGCAGAAATTGTTGATTGCATTTTTCTTTCCAAGATATACTACTCCCCTCCCCTTAATATACTCAGGCCTTTCCCAATTCCAGTGATTTGATTTCATAATTTCTGAGGCAGTGCCGGTGTGACATGATAAACAGGCCGCAGTTACTTCCTGAGGAGTTTTGAATGTTTGCTTCAGCACAGCAAATTTGCTGTGGTCGGAGGAAGTCGCATCTTTCACAGAAAATCTTGCTCTTAGAATATCTAATTTGCTTTTCTGTGTGTCATTAGACCTTAACAATGAAATCGATATCATTATGGTCATGCTGAGAATGAATACGGATAATACTATTTTTTTCATTTATTTTATTTATATAGTGCTTAAAATATGTAAGATGATTTTTCTTTAGATAGGTTTCAA
>CAIWTC010000083.1 GCA_903915485.1 uncultured Ignavibacteriales bacterium
ATGCATACTTATAGAGATGCTTTAAGAAGTGATACTGATAACAAAATTGTTTGGGTTATAGCACTCTATCCGGGAACAAAATCTAAATTATATTATGCTAAAAAAAGCATTAACAAAGATGTTAGCTTTAATCATAATTTAAGAGAATTTTTATATCAAATAAAAAATAACCCTGATTTTGGTGAAGGTGTAGGTGCAATACCTCTTAGACCTTAACAGTTCGACTTTGTTTAATTTCAATTTTTAAATGATAAAATTCATCCCATTCATTTTTCCCAAATTTCAAGGTTCAAAACAAGTAATCCTTCATAACCCTCTACCCCACCCGCCTCAACTCTGCAAGCAGTGCCAAGAAATCCCACGGAAGTTCAGAATCGAATTTCATAAACTCTTTTGTAATCGGATGTATGAAGCCAAGCGTTTTCGCGTGTAATGCCTGTCGCTTCATTAACTGTAATAAATTTTCTACCCTGCTTTTGTGTTTAGGCAATTGTTCGCCCGCATGAATCACTCTTCCGCCATAAGTCTCATCTCCGAAAATTGGCTTACCCATTCCCGATAGATGAACACGCAACTGATGTGTTCTTCCTGTTTGAAGTCGCAGTGCAAGTAGTGATGCGAAAGAATATTCCTCAAGTACTTTATACATTGTAACGGCGTGCTTACCTTCTGATTCGGTAGTTACAAATTTCTTTCTGTCCTTTTTGCTGCGCGCGATAAATGTATCAATTACACCCTCCTGCTCTTTCATCCTTCCCCAGGTAATCGCCCAATACTCTCTTTCGATTGTATGTTTGGAAAATTGCAAGGAAAGTTTTGCGTGAACATTTTCATCTTTGGCAACAACCAGCAGACCGCTAGTATCTTTGTCAATTCTATGCACAATCCCCGGACGGACCGCACTGTCATTATACTTACTTAAATTTTGTGTGTGATGAAGAAGTGCGTTTACAAGTGTTCCTGTAAAATTTCCAAATGAAGGATGCGCAACCATGCCGGCAGGTTTATTGACTATCAACAGATATTCATCTTCAAAAACAATGTCGAGCGGTATTTCTTCGGCTTCGGCAAATTCGGGTCGCGGGGAAACAGGCAAAGTAACTTCCACAAAATCATTGGCCTTAACCATGTAGTTGGCTTTTTCAAGTTTTGTGTTTACTGTTACATATCCTGCATCAATAAGTTTTTGTATTCGCGAGCGGGTTGCGTTCTCCATTGAGTTTGTGAGAAATTTATCCAACCGCTCTTTCTTCTTCCCCTCTGTGAGAGCATACTTGAAATGTCGTTCTGTTATTATATTTGACATTAAATTTTAGCTTCACTCTCCGGATGCTTTTCAGCAGCACCTGGAGTTGACTCTTTTTCCTCTATAGGATGTGTTAATTCTGAATTGTGTTCATGCGCTTCAAGTGACTGTTCGCCATCAGCATGCACAAGTTCACTATCGGCAGCAACATTCTCTGCCTCGACAACCTCAACTACAGGTTCGTCATTTATTGAATTATGCTTCTTATAAAAAATCAGCATCAGGAAAACACCGATTGTAACCGATGTATCTGCAATGTTAAAAATAGGGAAGTTATCAAATGTTCTTCCGAACACGGTAAACTGCGGAACTGTAAAATGTAAAAAATCCACTACCCTGCCATGGAACAGGCCTTCATAACCGTAGAGCACACCATAAAAAACTCTATCGATTAAGTTACCAATCGCTCCGCCGAGGATAAACGCGATAGACAATCTTAAACTCATGAACTGCTTGCGTACCGAATACAGATAATAGAAAAGTCCAACGCTTGCCAAAATAGAAAAAAGCGATACCAACAGTTTCACCACCGGGTTAACTTCAATCCCAAATGCCATGCCTGGGTTTTCTACATAGGTTATGCGAAAAAACTCGCCGATAACAGGTATGCTGGGCGAATGATATGACATTCCTTTGTGGTATAAATTTAAGAATGGAACTGAAAATCCCTTAATGTATAACTTACTTGCCTGGTCTAGAATTACTATAATTAGTGTTGCGTAGAGCGCGTTCAATAACTTTTCCTTTTACAATATTAAGCAATATCGGCGCGGATAGGGTTAGCTACCGGCCGATAAAACGCTTCATTAAAATTAATTTATCTTTTTTGTTTTTCTTGTTTGTTCTTTATTTCAACGCAAAGTTGAGAATGCGGAACTGCTTCTAGTCTCTCTTTAGGAATCAGCGGGCAAGTCTTGCACAAGTGTTTTGGTTCATCGATGCAATCTATGCATAATCCGTATGTGCCTGCTTCAATTCTTTTCAGAGCATCTTCAAGGTACCCAAGAAATTTATTTTCTCTTTGAGCATAAAGATAAATTTTTTCTCTTTCCATAGCATCAGTGCCCTGTTCTGCCATGTGAAGTGAATACGGAGAATTTTCATTTATATATTCACCTGTAGTCGGGTCAAGAACCTGATCTCTTAAATTCTGCAATTGTTCAAGAATTTCACTCTGCTTTGCAAGGATTAATTTCTTGAAATGCTCTAGGTCAGCCTTGCCATACCTTATAGTTGTCGGACGCTTTACCACCTTAGGTGTTGGCTGATCAAACACTATAGATTTTTTTTGGACTGCTTTTGGTTTAACAGCAACAGGAGCTTTAACCACTTTCTTTTCAGGAGTCTTTGCCGCAGCGACTTTTTTGGGTTTTTGTTCCATAGCTTTTTTAACGACCTTTTTTACTGCAACTACTTTAGCTGCTTTTTTAACGACCTTTTTAGGGACGGTTGATTTTGTTGTTTTTTTGACAACTTTTTTAGCCACGACTTTAACAGCCGGTTTAGCCTTTCTAATAACTGTCTTCTTAGTAACTGCTTTCTTAACAACAGCCTTTTTTACTGCCTTCTTTGCAACAGTTTTTTTCGCTGGAACAGCTTTCTTGGCCATAACATTATTCCTTATAGTGTTTAAGCTTTTTTAATATAAATTTTAATCTCAAAGTTATCAATTTCTACCATTTTACCATCACCTAAAGATGGAGAAAAAATAAATTCTGAAGCTAAAGTTTCGTTCGAAATATAATCCGAAAACTGCTTTAATGCTAACATTAATTTTTCCTGAGTGGCAATATTGATTGTAATTCTGTCTGTTACCTCAAAACCGGAGTCTTTTCGCAGATTTTGAACTCTGTTTACAAACTCTCTAGCATAGCCTTCAGAAATTAACTCCTCAGACAACTCCGTGTCTAATGCAACGGTAATGGTTTCTTCGCTTTGAACAACCCACCCGGCAATTTCCGAACGGATAATTTCAAAGTCATCTCTTTCTATTACAACATCCAAATCATCAACTTTTAACTCAACAACACCGCCGCCCTCAATATGTTTGATTTGTGCGGCATCTAACTCCCTTATAGCATTTGCTACAGGATTAACTTTTTTTCCATATTTCGGACCGATTGATTTAAAATTCGGTTTCGCTGTTTTAGAAACAATTCCTTCATCATCGGTAAGCACTATCATTTCTTTGATGTTCAACTCTTCAAGAATTACATCATTCATTTTTGAAAGCGCTTCTCTGTGTCCTTCATCAACGGCAACCATCATCTTAAGCAAAGGCTGTCTTACTTTTAAATTATGTTTAGCGCGCATTGCTCTGCCGAGCGTTACAACTTTCTGTGCGATGTCCATCTTCACTTCAAGTTCTTCATCGCGATAACCAACCTGAGGGAAGTTTGATAAATGA
>CAIWTC010000084.1 GCA_903915485.1 uncultured Ignavibacteriales bacterium
CCCGGTGAGACAAAAACAAACCATGAGATGCACATAATGGAACTCATGAATTCGGGAGTGGATATAATTCTTAACGAAACTCATAGTCATCTTGATGAAATTGAAATTATCTGCGGAGTGTGCGAACAACTTCACGCTCCCTATATCATCAGTTTATATTTAGACGATAACCTTTCGCTTCTTTCGGGTGAGAGCATAGAAGTTGCCCTTGAAATGTTAAGCAGATATTCCCCTAATCTGATTTGCTTCAATTGCATTTCGCCGCTGCAATTTTCTAAATTACTTAAACGGATTAATTTGCCCGTAAACTGGGGCTATTATCTTAACTGTGGAATCGGTAACTTGGAAAATGGGATCATTGAATGTTCAATACATGAAGATGAATACCAACGCATTGCCGAAGACTCACTAAAGTACAATCCGAAATTAATCGGCGGATGCTGCGGCTCAAATTATAAACATATTAAATCCCTGAGGAAACTGCTTGATGAAAAGAGCGTTCATGAAATCGCCCGCTAAAATTAATCTCGGCCTAAACATCCTCAATAAACGAGAGGACGGGTTCCATAATATTGAAACTATTTCTTATCAGATTCAGTTATGCGATAATATTACTTTCGAAAAAAACGAAGAAACATTTTCATTCACTGCAAACAGCGAAGCATTAACTTCAGACATAGAGGGCAATCTGATTATTAAAGCGCTCAGACTTGTTGAAGCACATATCGGGAAAAAACTTTCTTTGCAGATTGACCTTCAGAAAAATATTCCCATCGGGGCGGGACTCGGCGGGGGCAGTTCCAATGCGGCAATAACCTTGATAGCCCTTAATGAACTTTTCTCCCTAGAAATGAATGACGCAACGCTTGATGCCTTCGCGGCAAAACTTGGTTCAGATGTAAATATGTTCCTCAAACATTTTTCATCCTACGCTACGGGGCGGGGCGAAGTTGTCCGGCAGATTAACATCGACATGCCTTATACTATTCTGCTTATTAATCCCGGCATTCATGTCTCCACTCCATGGGCATATAAAAACTGTGTGCCCTCAGTACCTGAAGTTCCCCTGGAATATTTTATTATAAACAATACTATTTCGATTAAGTCGGTACTTCCATTTCTGAAAAATGATTTTGAGAATAATGTCTTTGCCGCGTTTCCCGAAATACGGAACATAAAGGACTCACTGCTGGAACAGGGTGCAGTTTTCGCACAGATGAGCGGCAGCGGTTCTTCTGTTTTCGGATTATTCGAAAGTTCAGTTGATGCCGAACGCGCGATGGAATCATTCCCTGAAGAATATTTTTCCTATATTGAATTTCCTGAATAAATACTAAACACATAAACTTTAACTGCACCTGTAACTGCAAAGATATTTGAATGAGAAAAAACAAACCTGCTGCTAAGAATAAATCGTCACAAAAAACAACCTCTGTTTCAGCTAATGCTAATGGCACTGACATCAAACGCAAATATCCGTTTTGGTTTTACTCTATTCCAATTTTAATTATTGTTCTTTTTTTTCTTCTGCTCGAAGGCGGACTAAGACTCTTCGGCTACGGCGAGAACACTCCCAAAACTTTTGTACAGCTTACAGGTTCATATCCCAATCATCTTTTCTTTAATCCCGAAATAACTAAGAAATATTTTACTAACCTTAAAAAAACTCCCGCGGTTATTCCCGACCCGTTTCTTAAGGAAAAATCTCCCAACACTTTCCGCGTATTTGTTTTGGGTGAAAGCAGTGCGGCAGGATGGCCTTACGAACCTAATGTTTCCTTCCCCCGATTCATGAAACGGAAACTTGAGGAGTTCTATCCCCAAAAAAACATTGAAGTAGTTAACCTTGGCGTTTCAGCTATCTGTACTTATACGCTTAGAGATATCATCCACGATGTGCTTGAACAGAAACCCGATTTAGTCTGCATCTACACGGGGCACAATGAATACTATGGTGCGCTAGGTGCCGCATCAACGCAATCATTGGGCAAATCAAGAGCAATGATAAATTTTGTTATGTCGATTCAGAACATACGAGTGGTTCAACTGATTCAGAATATTATTAAATCTGTGTTGGCAACTGTTTCTCCCGAGGAATTTACTTCCAACGAAACGCTTATGTCAAAAGTCATCGGCGAAAGTTCAATACCTTATAACAGCGACTTATACAAAGCAGGCATCTCACAGTTTGAAGGCAACATGCGGGACATTCTTTCTGCATGCCAAAAAGCAAATGTTAAAGTGATGGTTGGAAATGTTGCATCCAACCTTAAGGACCAGAAACCGTTTGTTTCAACCGATACTCTTGGTTTGGAAAAAGCTGAAAACATTTTTGCTCAGGCTAATGCAGAATACGGCAAAGGCAACTTCAGCAAGGCGAAAGAACTATACATCAAGTCAAGAGACCTCGATGCGCTCCGTTTCCGTGCACCATCGGAAATAAATTCGCTCATTAAAAATCTTTCAGGCGAATTCGGAACAGTTATGGTTGATGTTGAAAGCGGCTTAAATTCATTTTCGCCCAACGGCATCACCGGCAAAGAACTTATGGTTGACCATCTTCATCCCAACATCAAAGGATATGAACTGATTGCAAATCTTTTCCTTGATGCCGCGCTGAAGAACAGTCTGCTTCCCGATGCTGCAAACTTCAAAATTGAAACAGGAAAACTTACTTCTATTGAATCAGTATTCTCCCCGCTTGATTCAATCGTTGCTGACCTTAAGCTCAGAACCTTGCTGGGCGCACATCCCTTTGTGCCTAAAGGCTCGCCAAACCTGTTAAGACTTAGCTTTAAGCCGACTGCCCACATAGACACACTTGCGATGATGACTGCCGACAGGATGATTACGCTTGAAGAGGCACACTATGAAATGGCAGACATCTACTGGAAAAACAAAAATGTACAGGCATTCGAAAACGAAATGAATGTGCTTATAAATGAGCGGCCGATAAATCAGGTTCATCACATGAAGTTAATCACAACGCTGCTTTCCGATACGCTTATTGATAAGGCAATAGTTTATCTATACAGAATGGAAAAATACTGTCCGTCGGAGTTCAGCACTAAACGCTTAGGAGCGCTGCTTCTCAGCAAGAACAGATTCGCCGAAGCCCTGCCGTACCTTGAGAAAGATATCACCCTTAACTCCAACGATGCAAGGGCATGGTACAACCTGGCAGGCGCATACTACGGCACCAAAAACATAAGCAAAGCAATAACGGCAGTCAACCGCTCGCTGGAAATCAGTCCCCGCAATGCTTTGGCACAGACATTTAAGAAACAGTTGGAAGTTTTGATAGGGCAGAAATAAATAGTTAATATTCTGTTTCCTTTGTGTATTCGATTCAGTGTTATTACGGAATACTAACTGGCTAAGTGCAGGATAAAATAATATAAGTGGATATTAATAAATATTGATATATTTGCAAATCACTACAAATATTAGTTAATTGTTTCTACTAAAATTAATGGAGTAAATCATGGGTTCATATTTTGTAAAAGAAAATCGTGAAGGTGGGTATGTAAAAAGTCTAAACTTTGATGAAATAGCAGATGCATTGAAAAAAGGTGAAATAAAAGAAGACTTTTTATTTATTAAAGCTGATGGGAGAATTTTTTCAGAAATTAGCGATCAAGCAAATTGGGTTAGAGTAGGAGAGATGCTTAAATCTTACAAGAAAACAGAATCCCCCGAAGGCATCGTTAACCCCATTGTAGCATTAAAGTTCTTTGCCTGGTTTTATGTAATTATTGGAATCATAGTTGCGTTTTATTTTTTTGGTAAATCCGATGACAAAAGTGGTGTGATTATAGGTATTGCAATATTATTGCAAGGGGCATTTATGTGCGCCTTATTTCTGGTTATTGCAGGAATAGGTGAAGATCTTAAAGCAATTCGCAGTAGTAATGCTAATAAATAAATTACAACGGCACAACCCCCAACACCGCATCCCGGACCTCATTAAGCGCACGAATATTCTCATAAAGAAACTTCGCATGCACACCTGCTGATATCGCCAGCGAAGAATTAAGCGTATGCTGTTTAACTGATGTATCCTCCAGATTGCCGTGGTCAGAAACTATGAACAGGGTCATATCTTCCGGCAGGGTTCTTATCACTTCAAACAGGAACTTGTCGAGCGTTGTAAATATATTCAGGAATTCATCGCTTAGTCTTCCGTGCCCGAGATGGTCAGAAAGATAATACTCATATAGTGTAAAATCATTTTTGCCTGCAATCCTCAGCAACCTCTTGGCAGCGCCTTCGGGTGTAAGTATTGGCAATCTATAGTGCAGTCTGTTTACCCACCTCTCAGAGGTTATCTCGGCCGTCAGCGCCCTTGCTGCCCGTACATCAGTCGATGAGTTAAGCCTGAAACCCGCCGCACGGTAACTGAGCGAAGTTACGCTAAGCCGGTTCTTACCGCTCTTCAGATAATCAAAAAATACTTTGGGGTACGCATTGGCAAAGAATGCTTTCTTCCCCGCTTCTTTAACTTTCCGGAAAATGTTTTCTTCATGAAGCACCGGTATTGTTGAGGAAAACGGAAACGGCCCGTAATGCCTCCCCGCTAATTCAGGTGCGTTGAATCCTCCGAAGATTGATGCCTGACCTGTTCCGCTCTGCGGGATGCCCTCGACTCCAAGTCTTGCATCCACGGGAAAAAGGTAACGCTCATTTTTTATCAGCACTCTGTTTTCATGATGAGGTATGCCGCCGAAATGCTCCGTAAATGTTTTGAAGCCATGCTTAAAAAATGGATTAACCTCTGCGTTCTTTTCGCCAATGCCGATGCCGTCAAGAAATATAAACAGTACTTTAGACATTCAGTTTTTCTCTTTACTTTCAATTATTATAGTCACAGGCCCGTCGTTAATTATTTTAACTTCCATCATCGCACCGAAGATTCCGGTTTTAACTTTGTCCGCACCGAGTTTATCTTTCATCCTTGCGATGAATGCTTCATAAAGGGGTATTGCTATTTCGGGCCGTGCAGCAGCAATGAAACTAGGCCTGTTGCCCTTTTGCGCATCACCGTACAAAGTGAACTGCGATATAATCAGCACCTCGCCGTTAATATCCGCAAGCGAAAGATTCATCTTTGCATTTTCATCTTCAAACACTCTTAGACCGTAACACTTATCGGCAAGGAAGTTAACTTCCTCAATGCCGTCGCCTTCTTTTATGCCGAGCAGAATCACAAACCCCCGGGATATTTCCTGCGAGTAATTTCTATCTGCAATAACAACTCCCCCGCTGCTTACGCGCTGAACAACCGCCCTCATAACTTTGTACCTTTTATGATGCGGTCGATGTTCTGTAAATCCTTAAACACTTCTATATTGCCGAAACCGTTTTCCGTCATCATATCAGAAATTTTTACGGTTTGACCTTGTGCCATTTCAAAGACAAGATATCCGC
>CAIWTC010000085.1 GCA_903915485.1 uncultured Ignavibacteriales bacterium
AACTTATTAGTCCATTTTCCAAACCAACATAAACAATTCCCTTATTTTCATCAACTGCTAAGCTAATGATTTGGTTTGACAGTAGCGGACTGTTAATTGTATTATAAGATGCAAGCACTGTTCCGCCATCAGGTGAAACCAACAATAAACCTTGAGAAGTACCAATCCACTTCCTGTTCAGTGCATCAACGGCAATACAATTAATTGCATATTGCCGAAGTGAAAATATATTTTCAATCTTAATTGAGGAAATAGAATAGTTCAGCACATCCGAAGGGTCGTAAAGAACATAGACTCCAAGACTTGTCCCAAGCCATAGTTCACCGCGTTTGTCAATAACAAAGCTATTCACAACTTTAGAAGATAAATCAGAAACATTTGTGAAATTGCCGTACTTATCGTCGCTGGTTTTAGCGAGAGTGTTATTTTCGTTAAGAAAATAGATACCTGAACTCTTCCCATTGAATAACATCCACTTTGTATCGTTCTGGTCTATAAGCAACCTTTGAAAACCTTCCCCCAATGTTGAATCCGCATAATTAGGAAACGAATACCATATACTATCCTTAGCATCCTTATAATTGCTTAAACAGGATAAAGTCTGTTTATTTCCTGACCAATAATTTAAGGCCCATATATTATTCTTACTATCAGTCTTGATATCTGAGACAACTAAAAATGGAGTATAACTTGGGATTCCAACCATAGGAGTATTTGTTGTATTAAAAGTCTGATATTTTTTTGAGGAATCCATCCTTATGAAACCCGCACCCCAGAGTGAAAAATAAGTTCGGGTATCCGGTGAACAGTGTACATTGTATATTGCATTAGGGAAACCGCTTAATGTTGAAGGATTAATATTAGTCCAAACGCTTCCATCATAATAATACGAACCAACACCCGTATTATCTTTTCCTGAGGATGACCAAAGATTGCCATATACATCAATTGATAAATTATTAAATTGATTTTCAGACGGTGAATTAGGAAGAATCAAAACACTATTACCCACCGTTGTCCGCATCAAACCAGAAAGAGTTGCAAAATAACTTGTCGCTCCGACATTAATTATTTTTCTACCTGCAACTTTCGTAGGGAAAGTCGTTTGCACAGTGACGCCATCTTTTATTTCATAATAATTACTTGGGAAACTAACATTGCCGAATTGGTCTCTTACCTCAACTGACATTGCAAATAGTGAAGTGCCGTCAGAAGCAATATCCAAAACCGAGATAAAATCCATGTCAGAATTATAATCCAGCCAATTAGTACCGTCAAAGTAATTAAGACCGCCAGCAGTTGCTGCAACAAGAGTATCCTTATGCTTTATTATCTTTCTAACCGTATTATTCAACATCCCGTTTGCCGTTGAATATGTATCCCACGAATCAGGAGAAGCTAAATTAATATTTCCTGACTTTTGAATAGCAACTCCCAAATTTGTACAAACATAAAACTTACCATCATAATAAATCGAATTAATTTTTGTCTTCGAGCCAAAACTTCCGAGTTTCAAATAGGAATCAAGAACTTTTAAGGATGAAGCGTTGATTAATATTACACCGAAGTCTGTGCATGCATAAATGGTGTCCCCCATCGCAAGGAAACTGTTAACGCCCTTTAACGAATTGTTAAAGTTATAAATATCATAAAGAGTTTGAACACTATTTTTAGACGGGTCGTAGACATCAATCACACCTTCAGAACTGCCGAACCATATTTTACCATACTTGTCAACGGTGGTGCTAATTAAAGTAATCCCATGCATACCACTTGAACGAGTTAGCGCGCCAAATGTGCTGTCAACAGTATTGAATGAAAATGCACCGCCGCCTGTAGCAGACCAAATAGTATTCCCTACTGCTACTGCATCGTAAATCTTTTTTGGGGAGGTATGAACATTCCAGTTGAAAGCCTCTTGAGCATAGCTGGAAGCAGAAAAAACTATAAGAACGAAAATAATAAACTTATGTGTGCTATATTTCATAGATGATATAAAGGATAATATTAAAATTCAGAAACCTAATTTTCATTTAAGCAATAAAATTAAGCATTTTTATCTGATGAATAAAGAAGTTTAATTTTTAATTTTCTCTGACTTTTTGAGAATTTCGTTGTGGCATAGGGAGAAATCGTATC
>CAIWTC010000086.1 GCA_903915485.1 uncultured Ignavibacteriales bacterium
ATATCCCTGCCCATTGTTCCGTCTTAAAGCATAACCAAAATTAACCCTAAAAAATTCACAGCCAGAATACCTGACCGAATTACCAGTTCCTACTCCGCATGGCGGGCGTATGTTGGGTCCCATATCGAGCCCATGATCGATTAAGGGGTCAACAATCCATGGATTATAAGGGCAAAATAATCTGCCCTAAACGCTCAATACCCACTTCCATAAATGGCTTATAAGCCGTTATTTTTGGAAATCTGGGACAGAATGACAGTCCTTTCAAGCATCGTAATGCTCTTTTTAGAAAAAGAACAACTAACCAAAACGATGAACTGTGAGTTCCTTGTTTTTTCTATATTACCACCTATACAAATAGGAAATATCCAGTAAATAAATTGCATTTCATATTGATTCTATTCTGTTTATTTTTACATTATAAAAAAGACGAGAGTACAAATTATGCCAATTATATCAATGTTTTATGGTATTATCATTAAGATATACCTTATGGATAATGTTCAACATAATATTCCTCACATTCACGCTGTCTATGCTGAATATTCTGCTTCGGTTGCAATTTCAGATGGCGAAATATTGGCTGGTAAATTGCCGGGTAAGCAAAAAAAACTAATCGACGCCTGGATAGAAATTCACAAAGAAGAGTTGATGGCAGACTGGTCCTTAGCTGTTGCCGGAGAATTACCTTTTAAAATTGATCCTTTAAAATAAAATATATCAAAATGAGTAAAACAGTTACAAAAGTGAAACCCCTTCCTGATTATTTGTTGTTTATTGAATTCTCAGACAATTCTAAGGGTACGTTTGATATGAAACCATATCTTGATTTTGGAAGTTATAGGGCTTTGAAAAATTACGATTACTTTAAAAGGGTCAGTGTAGAATATGGCGATATTGTTTGGCCGGATGAGCAAGACATCGCACCCGAGAGGATTTTAGCGGAACTTGTCCATATAGTTGAACCTGCGGAATAATTCATTTTGATTATAAGCTCGACATCTAGAAGAGGAATACTCATATCAAACCGTTATCAAGAATATTTCTCAATTATAATGACTTAATGGTTTAGTTGGCAGCGGTCTGGCAAGCGAAATTAGCGGTAATCTATCCCATTGGAGCGTTTTGTTAAGAACATTGAACGTGCCTTTCCGCGTATCGCGTTAAGCCATTCCAGTAAGTTTTTGGTGTGGACTATTTTGTGGACTCTGGGCAATGATTGGGAATGTATTTGCAATAACAGCATCCTTTAAAACCAAAAAAGCGGTACAATTACCGCTATATTAGTGCCCGAAAGGGGACTCGAACCCCTACCCACTTGCGTGGACTATTGCACTTGCAGTTATTTGCTTACTGGAATGATGATTGATAAATTGATATTTTTTCTTATGTTTTCGTGCAATGACTGTTGAAGGAATTGTTATTATGGAAATATCCTATAAATATCTTTTCGATGACAGGCAATAATGAAAACAATTGTGGACTGGTCAGTTAACTCAAAGCCAATGCGGTAATCCCCAATCCGTAACCGATAAAAAGTTTTGCATCCATGTAGTTTTTTAATATTCTTTAACTCAGATAATGATTCAACTTTTTCACAAGCAACAATAAAATTAGCTATCTTCTTTTTTACCCCCTCATCTGTTAGTCCCTTTATACTTTTATAAAAGGAATGGTCAAACTGTACATTCATTATTTCGGCAGTAAAGTTTTCATTACTGAATTTTTACTTACCTTTTTATTTGTTCGGACTTTTTCCATTACAGCACCCAAAAGAACATCTTCAGTTTCGTCAGAAGTGATGTGACGGACTTTTACTCCCATTTTCTCTGCAAGAAATGCGAGTGCTTCCAGTTCTTTTTTATCTTTTCCTGAAATGAGTATTGACGTCATATTTTGTCCATTATATTTGTTTTTATGTATCACTAAAATACAACAAAATATTTCGATACTGCAATTCATTTTTTAGTCCTTGAATAGCTATTTACCTTCTTATACCCATAAATACCAGACACATCCATTACCCCTTTGAAAATAAGCAGATAACCACCATACAAATTCATAGTTAATTTTAACTAAGCGTTAGTTAATTTTTTCTAAGAAAAGGGTATAAGAATTATGTGGAGAAGAAGTTCTTCTTTTCCTAGCTTAACCCTACCCTAATACCCAACCAACCTAACCACGCCCTATAGTTTTATTTGATTAACGAATGGAGTAAGTATGACTTGGAAAGAGTTACACCAAATCGTTACAATTCAAGCAGAGTTTGCAGTGATGAGATACGAAGAGAAAGAACGCCGCAAAGACAAAATTCAGGAATTGGTATGTCAGGCATACGAACTGTACCTGAGCTACCTTGCAAAAGGAAAGCCTATCGACAAAAACCAGTTCAAGCAATTTGTCACAAAACGTTGTCGAGAAATTGACAAACGCAGTATTTGTAAAGCTAAATACGGTGGAACTTCGACACTGGATGTTTTATCCTATTACAGAAAACGACCAAACAGTCCAACTCCTGTATTCCAGTATGATGAAATAATCACTGCAAAAGCCAGTATCAAGTCCAAGCAACTTGTTGATGACTCATTAGCATTTGCAGTTGACTATCCTGATTTCTTACTGAAGCTAACAGCGATACAAAAACGTATACTGGATTATTTAATACAAGGGTACCGCACTTCTAAAATTGCTGAAATGACCAGAACTACTTCGACAAAAGTAAAGCAGGTTATAAAACAATTGCAGGTACGCTTTGTGGAATTCTTTGAAATCGATGTGCAACTGGCTTGAGTTTACGATGAAGGAGAAGCGGTTGCTTCTCTTTAATTTAGATTACGATTTATATAAGCATGTAAATGATCAAGCTATTTTTTTATGATTAAAAAACTTCGTAATTTTCTTTTCGATTACAAATAAAAGGGACCTAAAGTTAATATCCTGCCCTTTTTTTAACTCTTTTGCTGTTCTAATATTTTGGAGCTAACAATATTTGTGTTGGCGTGATCAAGTTATTCTTTCAGTAAAAATGCAATTTTATATTTCTAAGGTTGAGGAATCCAAATGCAGTCAAAAATATTATTTTTTGTTTTTATATTATTTGCCTTTTTTATTTCGTCTGAATGTGTTGCCCAGAAGAAAAATAAGGATAAGAGGTTTGAAATTGGTGCTATTGTTAAAGTAGGTAATTTTGAGTATAAAGTAAATTCTTACAATTTTGAAAAGTCTATTGGAAACGATTTTTATAGCAAGACCGCTGATGGAGTTTACCTAATAATTAATCTGACAATTAAAAATGTTTCTAAGGAATCAAGAACCCTTGATGGCTCTATGTTCTATTTATATGATTCACGGGGCACTAAATTCGAATATTCTACAGAAGGTGCAACTGCTTTAGAACTGGTAACTGATAAAACCATGTTTTTGAAGGATTTCCATCCAAATATTCCTACTGAAGGTCAGATAGTCTTTGAAGTACCTTCAGCAGATGATCATTACCTCTTACAGGTTACAGGTGGATTTTGGAGTGGGAAACAAGCTAATATTCAAATTAAATGACACAAAACAATATAGGAGTATTTCTTTATGATTTCATTAAAAAACGAAAAAAATAATGTAATTCAGATTGGTGAAGGTTTTTCACTAGTATTTTTAGTATTTGGACCATTTGCGTGGATATTTAAAGGTATACCAAGCAAATTTGTTTTCTCATTCATAAAATGTTGCTTGTTCATACCATATATTATGGGATTTATGGGTGGGTTCAACAAAGAATTATTACAATACTACATAAATAAAGGTTACAGCAGAATATAGTAATTAAGTCGTTCTTGTAATGGTATTTTATTTGAAAAAAACCATTATAGAAAAAAATATTAAAAAAACGATTTCTGAGTTCCTAGTCAAAGAGGTTCGGTAGGAGTATGGAACCAGGAGCCTGCAAGATGGATTTAGGGTCAACAATCCATGGAATACCGAAGTTCTTAGAACTCCCGTAAACGCTCAATACCCACTTCCATAAATGGTTTATAAGGCGTTATTTTTGAAAATCTGCGTCCAAGTGACAGGCTTCATTACACTCTAAATGCTCTTTTTAACGTCTTTTCGCATTATTAGCAGTAAAATAGGGCTGTTTTTGGTTGGGCTTTACACACATCGAGACCATGAATCGCCTCTAAGCCCTATCCCATTATATTTGCAAAAGGCAAAACGGGCACAAAAAACATGCCCAAAAGTGCTCATTCTACGCTGGAATCACAAGAATGTAGGCAGCCATTAGCATTACCTGTGTATATAGATAGATAGTGGTCGTGCCTGCCTACATTTCTTTTAAATTTAGCTGGAAACGCAGTTTTTAGAGCCGAAAAAAGAGGCTCTGCAAGACTTTTGCAATTTGGGGCAGGTTGGTTGTGCATTTTCAGAAACTGGCGTACAGGGTGTACGGGGTGTACAGCGATTATTTAGGCACAACAAAAAACGCCCAATAAAAAATTTCAAGTTGAAATCAATAAGCCGCGCTCGCAGAGGCAGGTACCGTTTGGCGGGGGTATGGTATGGAACCTAAAGCCTTAAAAACGAAGTTGGGTCCTCCTAGGAGAACAAAAAGTTTTGGAAAGACGATGAATGCTTGATGCCTGGTTAAAACAGCGAGAGCTGCCCATTATCTGGTTCGGCGGGGCGTGTTTTGATCCGCTTTTCCAGCTTTTCTGCATCCTCTTTCGTCATCTCGATAATCATAGCCTCCACTTCAGGCCACCTGGGCAACACATCCTTGAGTTTTCGAAGCTTTGATTCAACAAGCATATCGTAATATGGAGAATGATTAATCTGGTAACAAATAACACCTGCCTGATAAAATGTCATCCGCCTGACGTCATATGGATCGAGGCGAAGCTTCTCGGCCACCAGTTGGAGTATCCATTTCCCGTATTCCGTATGCTTATCAAACGCAACCCAGTAAGGGAAGTTTTGGTTGGAAATTGGTTGAACGAGCTTTACCTCTGGTATAATCTCGTTCACGCTCAGATACCCAGCCGCATACATCATGGCTTTGTCGTCTGGAAATTTTGCTCGGGGTAGAGCACTTTTAGCCGCATCCACCCTGTATTTCTGCTCATCATACCCAACAAACCCACCCAACTCAACCCAATAATTATCTGGGTCTTTGAGTGCATTGGAAATGAAAATAATCCCAGCATTTACATCATCTGTCTGCGTTGAGTCCAGAAAGTAATTGCGGTCTTTGTGCATCGAGGCAAGCTTTGCAAGCCCCCAGGCGTTTTTGTTTTTTACCGTGGATGCCAGTCTCGTGTATTCAAACAACAAATCCTTAATTTGAATCTGATTTGCTATGGGCCAGCACTCCTCATATGCAATCACAAACAACCTGTCCCTGAGCCAGGTTTTGTCACCCTGGTCGAGCAGGTACTGAACTGTTAATTCGGTCACAACCAAATCACCCCTGCGGACCGCCTTTTGCAGCAGGGATCGTTCTATTTGAAACTTCGATGAATTGTACACGAACTCAGACATGAAATACCTTTCTCAGGGTGTTATATTTGCAAAGTGCAATATCGGGAATAAAATGCACTCCAAAAATGCCCTTTTTAGCTTGTATTGTTAATAATGTAGGCAGCGATGACCACTATCTTCCTATATAGATAAATAATGTTAGTCGATGCCTACATTTCTTTTAAAAGAAGCTCTAAACGCAGTTTTTGGAGCACTAAAAAATACGATTTTCAAGGTTTGTCTATTTTAGACGGCTTCTGGGTTAGCTCTTCCAGACTCTTTCGCATTTCAGTGACCATTTGCACCAGTGCTGTATCGTTTTTCTGACCAAGCCCCAGGGTACTGATGAATAGATTGGCTTCCATAAATTCAGCCTTTCCTTTGAGGTAATGGGTTATCGAATCTCTGACCGTCTGTTCATGGGTGGCATCCACCAGGTCTGATATGGTTTTGAATCTATCAAACTTCCATCCAACACTCTTTACTGCTTTTCCAGCTCGCACTTGTGATCTGCTCTTATTGATCATTCTGTTTACAAGTTCAATCATTTTGTTTCGATCCAACTTTCTGTTAGAGATTTTCTCTGCGAGCAAGTAAGTATTTATCTCTTTAAGCAGTTCATCGTAAGTAAAGTCCTTGTGCGTCTGGAAAAAATCATAGATAAATTTAAACACTGCATAATGAAACACCTGGAGAGATTTTTTATTATACTTCAGTATCTGGGAATGGTTTCTAACCAGTTCTAAGTTGAGCTGCGTATAATATCCAAGCTCAAACTCATAAATTTCTGCATCACTCTTTTTAAGCAGTTCTATTATAAAATCATGGGTGAACCCGTATCTGTGGAAAAGCATATACTTTTCTATCATCCTGCCAGACTCTTTCAGTTTGAGAACTTTTTTGTTCGCATTGAAAAAGTCTGATGTTGGAAGGTTTGCATCGAACAAGTCACCAATTCTGTCTTTTAGCCTCTTCATTAGCGACTGATTCACGTGTTGCAGGTATGAAGTAACAGTTTTTGCTGGTTCTTTTGAGAGGAAATTGATCAAGGTGGTTTTGTCTTTATCAGTTTTTGCTTTTACTTTGTCTTTACTGGCAGTCAGGTCGACCTTTGCTTTTGTCATCTCTTCCACGTTACAGTTCAGGTTTAGAAAATGATCAATGTACTCCTTCCGTTTTGCCACATCCAGAAATGCAACCTGGTTAAAGTTCTCGAGCATATCTAATGTCAACCGCTGATAATTTACAACAACAAGCCCGCTTGATCCTTTAACTATCAGAAAAGCCAATTCGTTGTTCGTGTTGCCGCCAGCGTTTTTTAAGAACTCAGTATTGACATTACTCTTTATTAAACCGCTATTATTGAGGAATATTGTTCTTTCATCAGCTATTTTTTCATAGAGAGCAGTCATTCTTTTCAATTCCACAGAAAAGTCGAACCACTTCTTGCCGCCTGTGTCGTGCTTCGGGTGTGGGATAATGTCATACACATTTTTTACGCCCTTGCGGAATCTGGCAATGAACTGACGAAGTAAAAGCAGATTCTGACATTCCAGCAGATAGACAGCATCAACCTTTTGATTCATAATGTTTACTCCATCACTGATAACGCTTGTCGTTAGCACGTATTTTACTTCAGCGGGAATTTTTTCGTCTTCTACAATGGAGACAAATAATGCTTCACTCTTCGTATTGGAGTTAAGTATTTTAATTTGCTGGCTCTTAACTCCTCTCTTTATCAGTTCTTCTCTTACTACTTCCAGATGTTTAATATTATTCTTAAAAATAACGACCTTGCCCTTATCGGGCTGGTTGTTGAGTATGTGTTCAACACAAGTTGTTATTGAGGGTTCGTGTGTTTCAATTATTGTGTAGTTTGCTAAAAGGGTTTGTTGGTTGTGCTTGACGAACTTTATATTTTTATAATCATTATTAAGCACACCTTCTGGCGTACCTGTGATGTTAATTATTTTCTTGAAGTAGGTCATATTATCGAATATTTTCTGTAAGGCAGCATCTCTGAAATTAGAGTGTGTTACGAGGTTATGAGCTTCATCAATCAGGAGAATATAGTCCTCGGCAATTATACGCGATTCCAGAATTTTACGTAAACCATCGTAAGTTGAAACAACGAGATTATTTGATCGTAAATAATTCTGTACTTCAGCCGCTGAAACCGTACCATAGACAGATTTGACCTTGTACTTATTTTCAAGCTGCTTTGCTGTGCTCTCATATGGAGTTAGAAAAATGGCATTGAGTTTCTTTGCTTGTATCTCTTTTATTAGCGCAAAAGTTTTTCCACTGCCTGTATATGCAATCATATTAAAGTTTTCATCATCAGTTAAAACCTGGTCTACTTCTTTGGTTGCTTCACTCAGGTGTTTATTAAAAGTAATAGTGGTTCCCTTGAATGGGAAAATATCGCCAATTTTTTTATCTGTGCGTTCTAGAGTAAATCTGCTCACTTCTAGTTCTGGATAGTTCTGATGAATAAAAAGTTCCCAGTCTTCTGGTCTGACAAAGCGAATAAAGTCAACGATATTAAATTGCCCAAGCCAGGAGCCTGACTGTTTGTCTATATGATATTTATTATTATTAAACGTAACCAGATAGCCGTTAATTGTTTCAACCATTAACAGACCCATCTTGGTAAAGAGTCCATGTAATTTCTTTGCCTTCAATAACTCAAGCCCAGCAAAAAAATGCTGCTGTACTCTGGTGTACCCAAAAATTATCGGTGTACTGCCTTTCATTCTGCAATTATCACAGAGCCTGTTCCCCGTTCGCAATTTTTCAACATTCATGCAATGGATTGGATTACCTGTGAGCATTGTGATATGGTATTCAGTAGTGTTTGGATCATAGTCTCGGCAGTTCTGCAGAACGGAATGTATCCACTCGATGCCAGGCTTGCCAAAAAACCTGCCCAGGTTGGCTAAAATAACACGCTCGCTATTCTCTAAGTGATTTGTGGTTTCTGCTTTGTTGGCAATGTCATTCAACTGGGCACAGTTGGCAAGCATCTTCGAGATGTTATCTGGGACAGGAAATACAGTCTTCACTTGTGCAGGTGTTGTTGGTGCGGTAAAACCCTTGGGGGCGGGTTTGGTTTTTTCTGTTGCAGCCTTAACAGCGACTGGATCTATTTTATAATGTGAAACATCAGGCAAGCCTTCAATTTTCTGGAAGTCATTATCCACAAAGTAGGTGCGCTTGCCTGACTTTTTATGAATTTGCAAGGGTGCTTTGACTAAACTTCCAAAACCAACTCCTGAGAGTCGCTCCTGCTTTGGAAATAACTCCCATGCAAAATGTTCATCAACTTTTGTGAGCTGTGAAAACGTATATTCCATCCAAGGCTTTACAACGCTTGCCTCTGTCGGTTGGTCAAAGAAAACCCAGATGTGATAGCCACGAAAGCCGCTGAATTCAACGTAGTGTGGAACGTTGTTCGCCTTTAACAGCTTGGATGCTTCGTTTACCTGCTGTTTGAGCCTGTCTGTCCACTGCTTGATATCGAAGTTTGGATCGTCTTTTGCGGCTGCTTTATCAATGTCGATATCCAGCACAGCCCACTTTACTTTGTTGTCGGGGTTGAGTTGGTAGAGCCCTATCGTCTTGTCGCCAAAGAGGACTGGGTGGGTTAGTATTGATTTGATCGAGGAGTACGAGCCGTCTGCATTTTGCACGGCATACACATCGTCTCTGTTTACGAACAGATCCCAGTAACGTTGATTATCTGACATTTCCATACCTGCTTCGAAATAAATTGATATTACAAAGATATAAATAAACAACAAAACCAGCCCCGCATTGTATTCAGCAGGGCTTGGTTTAGTAAAATATTTTGTTGTCGGTTGTGGTAGGTTGTCTGAGTTGTTTTGTTTTCATAACTAACATAAGCATAATATTTTTCTAAAGCCAAATCGAAAGTAGAAAAAATTACAATTATTTTTCAAGGACTACCCGAATGTTCGGGCAGCCCTGAAAACTGTCATTCCAGCAGCTCAACCGACCGCCGCAGATCATCTCCGCGAAGATGCGCATACACTTGAGTGGTAGTTATATCAGCGTGGCCAAGAAGCTTGCTTACTTCGTATATCGATACTCCTGCCTGTACAAGCCAGGATGCAAACGTGTGACGAAGTGAATGGAAGTTGAGTTTGTTGTTTATTTCTGCACGGTCAACATACACCGCGAATTTCAATGATAGGAAGTGTTGTATCATCGGTTCACCGTTATACAGAAATACCCTGCACGTATTTTTATCACGGCGATTCAATACCTCATAGGCATTCGCGTTTAGTGGAATTGTTCTTACTCGTTTACCTTTCGTGATATGATGCTGGTTATCAAGGATGACAATTCTGTCATTGAGATTTACCTGGCTCCATTGTAACCGTATCAATTCCATTTGCCTCATACCAGTGTTTACAGCAACGATAACCATATCTTTTATGTCTTCGTTGTCGATAACAGCAAGCAGTTTTTCTAAGTCTGCCTGAGAATAGAACAATGGAAGCTTCTGCGGAACTTTCACTTTCTTTACATCTTTGCAAGGGTTTTCCAAGAGATAGCCTTGCGTTATTGCCCAGTTAAACGACGCTGAAATATTTATAAGGTCTTTGCGTGCCTGATAAACAGAGGCAGTGTTAATGCGGTGCTCGATGTATTTGCTAATGTCTTTTGTAGATATTTCCGTTAGAGTTACATCGTTGAAATACTTTTTTAGAAAGCGGAAGGTTTGTTTGTAGGTATAGTTGGTCCAGAATGTATGCAGGGCTTCGGAGTGCTTGAGAAATTCCGTGACAAATCTATGAAGAGTGATGGGGGTTGTTTTTTTGTTTTGTCTTTCTTCGAGTTGTTTAGTAAAAAGTGTAAGGAATCTAAGGGCTTCTGATTTCTGCTTTACCTTTGTAGATAAAGCGGTTCGCTTACTTTCAGAGTTGAGATAGTAGAGGTAGTAAATCCCGTTGGATCGTTTGGTTAAGAACATTGAACGTGCCTTTCCGCGTAACGCGTTAAGCCATTCCAGTAAGTTTTTGGTGTGGACTATTTTGTGGACTCTGGGCAATAATTGGGAATGTATTGGCAATAAAAGCACCCCATAAAACACGAAAAGCGGTACTAATACCGCTTTCAAATTTTAATCAACTATGATAAGGAGTGCCCGAAAGGGGACTCGAACCCCTACCCACTTGCGTGAACTAGACCCTGAATCTAGCGCGTCTACCAATTCCGCCATCCGGGCATTAAATAAAAGTACGCCCGAGTGGACTCGAACCACTAACCTCCAGCTTAGAAGGC
>CAIWTC010000087.1 GCA_903915485.1 uncultured Ignavibacteriales bacterium
ACGAAGAAATTGGCGGTGGTGAAATAGCGAATAATTTCTAACGTAAAAATCAATGAAATCATGTATTTATAATGGAAAACAAATTATCTATTTTTTTAGTCATTAATAATGTCTTAAATTTTTAATACTATCAGGAGGAAGAAAATGGGTTCAGTAGAAGCAATCAGTGTCAGAGATTATCCACGATATACTTCTGAAACGACTGATGAAGCAAGAATTAATCGGGCATTAAAAGCCGCCGCAAATGCCGGCGGGGGAACAGTATATTTCCCGTCAGGAATTTATATTATTGCATCGCAAATTTTACTACCTAGCAAAGTGCGAATGTTAGGGGAGGGGGGCACTACTTTTGGAGCAGGCTCGCTCGATATTGGAACTGCCTTACCAGAAAACTTTATTACACAGGCTGTAACAGTTATTAAGCTTGATGATGGTTCTGATAGTAACATGCTTGAGCTAGAAGATACAAGTAATTATATTCTGCAGAATTCTTGTATAGAAAATTTTGTTTTTTGGGGGAATCGTTCACAAAATGAAGGGAACGGTATATATTTGAATAACTCTGCAATTGATCAAAGGGGGCACAACAAATTCATTAATATCTTGATATATGATATGAATGGAACAGGTTTTTATATTGGTTTGGGACATCAGGAGCTGCATATGGATAATGTTATAGCGTACAATTGTACATATGATGGGTTTGACATTAGGGCTGGAGAGGATAGTAAGTTATATAAAATCCAATCCGCCAAAAACGGAGAATCGGGAATCAGAATAACGCAGGAAGGAAGTCATGGCGGAGCTCTAAGATTTTATGATACTGATGTGTGGGAGAACGGAATGGGTATAGAAATATTTGATGTAATGAACATTTTCTTTTTTGGAGTTTCAGCTAACAACAATCAATATTCAGGAATATATATTTATAGATCAAATTGGGCTCCATCTCAAATTCATATTACAAGAGGAACATTCGATAGTAATTCACATAATAATTTAACCAGTCCCGGTTCAGATATTTTTATTGAATCAACCGCCATTGATGTTCCTCATGCAATATTTGTGGATAAATGTTTATTTAGAGGAAGTTCAGATACTAGCAAACCTAATTACCCGATTCAGGATATGGCCACAACTCCCGCAAGAAACATTGTAACTAATTGTTGCTATATCAGTTCTAATTACAGATACCCCAAATTGGTTAATATTGATACTTACTCTTGTTCACAAAATTACGACTTAAGTACTTCGGAATGTGTCGATGAATATAATTTGCCATATAGGTATATGACTGATACTGTAATCAAAAACAGTGATGTATATTTAACAGTTAATTCATCGGCAGGAAATATTGCGTTGACTTTACCCTCAATAAATTCAGTTCAATTGGGTAAAGTATTTTTCATTAGCAAAACCACAAATGATACCAATACTATTTCTGTAAATCCAATTGGGACAGATGGATTCACAGGCAATTCAACTATAAACAATCAATATGGCACTCTTATGGTGGTTCGTGCAGGAACTAATTGGTATAGTATTAAAATTAGTTAAATTTTAATATCTTAATAAAGATTTGTGTTACATATAGCATAATGTAATTCTAATATAGTTAATGGAAAGGTTTAATTATGAAATTATTATTTGTCACTATAATGATATTGGTCACTGGACTTTTCTCCCAAAATTACTGGCAGCGCGTGGATACACTAAATGAAGCGCCTCCAATGTGGACGATTAATAAATTTAAAATAGATAAAAATAGTTATTTATATTCTGGGCATTATCTCGTAGGTTTGCAGCGCTCAAAAGACGGAGGTGTAAATTGGGAGTGGGTTGGGCAAGGAACTATTCCTGACCGCATACAAGATTTAGCCGTTGACTACGACGGAAATCTTTTAATTACAGGCTTTAATTCAACGAAAAACCAGTATGGTCTATTCAAATCCACTGACTGCGGAAACACCTGGGGTCCGCTTAATATTAATAATAAAGAAGTTTCATCGAGTAAATTGTATACGCCCGGAGATTCATGTGTTTATTGGGAAAAATACTATTGGATAAACTCGAACCTTCCGGTTGATTCCCTTTATTATTCAAATGACAATGGCAATAGCTGGAACTTGTGTGGTAAGAAATTTGGTATAATTTTAGCTTTTTCAAAAATGTCAGCAAACATCTTTTATATTCACACACAATATCCGGGTTATTTCATTTATAAGTCCACGGATAGAGGGGCAACATGGAAGGAGATGGCAGGCATATCCATGTTAACATACGTTACAATTCTCTCCAGTCATAATACACTATACGCTGGCGGATATGATGGAATTTACAAGTCGAAGGTTGACCCCCTCATCTATACAGATTGGACTCATGTAGTGTCAATGCAGACTAATGTTCTGGCAGATGATGCATTCGGTAATATTTATGCAGGTACATTTGGTTTAGGTATTTTAATGTCTGCTGACAGTGGGAAAACATGGACGGCAAATAATTCAGGAATGTGGGCGGACTCTGTATATGATATGGTATATGATGCTGCGGGTTATATGTATGTATCAACTAATAAGGGATTGTTTAAGAGTACTAATTTACTTTCCAAAACTAAAAATGAAAATTCCATCTCAAAGAACTTTAAACTCTCCCAAAACTACCCAAACCCGTTTAACCCGAATACAACCGTTAGCTATTCCATTCCCGAAAGAGGAAATGTAAAGTTAACAGTTTATAATTCTCTCGGTCAGGTTATCTCTGAACTTGTGAACGAAGAAAAACCCGCGGGAAATTTTTCAGTTCAGTTCAACGCTGCAAATCTTCCGAGCGGTGTATATTTTTATCAAATTAAAAGCGGAAACTTTAACAGTACTAAAAAACTGATTTTGATTAAATAATTTACTCTCTATATTCACCCAATAAAAAAAGCTGCCCCAAAACCGGGACAGCTTTTTTTATTATCAACATTGCTAGGATTTCATTAATCGCACCGCCTCGCCATAATCTGCACGCAATTATCTATTTATACATATATGAATTTTCAAAAGTTTCTTTATATTTCAGTTTAACATATTGCATTAATAAAATACAGGCGCAAAAAGATGCAGAAACCTCGACTTTCATTTTGGCAAATCTGGAACATGAGTTTCGGATTTTTAGGAATTCAATTCGGATGGGGACTTCAGATGGCGAACATGTCGGCCATTTATGAGTATCTCGGTGCTAAGCCCGACCAGATTCCGATGCTATGGCTTGCCGCTCCGCTAACAGGATTATTAATTCAACCCATCGTCGGCAACATGAGCGACCGCACCTGGGGAAAACTCGGAAGAAGAAGACCTTACTTTCTCGTCGGTGCAATCCTCAGCTCAATCGCGTTAATACTTATGCCTAACTCCCCCACCTTGTGGATAGCCGCAGGACTTCTCTGGATTATGGATGCATCAATAAACATAAGCATGGAACCGTTCCGCGCATTCGTTGCGGACATGCTTCCCGAAGAACAGCGCACTAAAGGCTTTGCAATGCAAAGTTTTTTCATAGGACTAGGAGCAATCGTTGCATCTGCACTTCCATATATTTTAACAAATGTTTTTAATGTCGGCGGCGATACACCTAAAGGTACAATTCCTGTAACTGTCCGTTGGTCATTTTATGTAGGCTCCGCAGCATTCATGGGCGCTGTGCTGTGGACAATCTTTTCCACAAAAGAATATCCTCCCGAAAACATCGAAGAATTTAAACGGATGAAAGAACGCAAAAAAGGCGCGGGCAATTTTGTTAAAGAAATTTTCGATGCATTTATCAA
>CAIWTC010000088.1 GCA_903915485.1 uncultured Ignavibacteriales bacterium
CGGCATGTATTTGTAACTTTAACATAATCATCCTTGAGTTCATACTCGGCAGTGGTGCAATTGCACCCTTTTTGAAAACTATTCGGGAATGATGCAATTTCATACCACTTACCCATGTATCTATTAACATCAACGCTTGGAACTGTTTCAAGCGGCGGGTAACTATCTGCGCATCCAAAGAAACTTAGTAGTGTCATAAGTAAAACCAGTTGTAAATATTGTTGATAATTTATTTTGTTCATTTTTAAAATTTCAAATGCTTAACGGTATTACCGTTATTAATCAATTCTTTAAGCGCTGCAATACCAATATCCAAATGAGATGATGCATATTGAGCAGTAACTTTCTGGTCGCTTTGACTGGTCTTAATCCCTTCTGGGCTCATAGGTTGGTCAGAAACCAGCAGTAGTGCCCCCGCGGAAATTTTATTGAAGAATGCAACAGTAAATATTGTTGCTGTTTCCATATCAATTCCCATGCACCGTAATGATTTCAAATATTCTTTAAAATCTTCGTCATGTTCCCATACGCGTCTATTGGTTGTGTAGATGGTTCCTGTCCAGTAATCATGAGAAAAATTACGAAGAGTTGTCGAAACAGCCTTCTGCAAATTAAAAGCGGGAAGTGCCGGTACTTCAGGAGGGAAATAGTCATTTGATGTACCCTCGCCCCGTATAGCAGCAATCGGGAGAATCATATCACCAAGTTTATTAATGGATTTTAGTCCACCGCATTTACCAAGAAAAAGGCAGGCAGTTGGATTTATCGAAGACAGCAAGTCAATAACAGTTGCGGCATTCGCGCTTCCCATTCCAAAGTTAATTATCGTTATACCCTCAGCAGTCGCATTAGGCATAGGTTTGCTCAATCCGTTGACAGGAACATTAAATTTTTCTGCAAATTTTACTACATAATCGTTAAAGTTTACAAGCAGGATAAACTTTCCGAAATCTTCTATAGGAGTTCCCGTATATCTTGGGAGCCAGTCTTTTACTATCTGATTTTTAGTTTTCATATACTTTCTAATTTTTCCAAATTTTGGACTATCAATTTAACATCAATTAGCCGTTAAAAAAACAGGTATTTTTGCTATTAGTGAAACTCCTAGAGGATAATTTTACACTAAAATAAATATTTTTTCATTTTAGTGTTGACTGAAATAAACTGTTATAAATTTTTGTTCTTACTAAAAGTAGTTATTTTGAACAGTAGTTTATTACAAATGTGATTATTATTTATCAGTTCATCATTTAAAATATTTTTGCACTATGAAAAAACATCTCAAAGTATTTATTCTGGTTTTTATTTCTATAACCTGTTTTGAAACAACGGCTCAAAATGAAACCAGAAACTTCCTTAACCAATACTCAAATCAGTTAAGTGAAATAATTATCCCAGTCAAAAACTGGCATCCATTCCCCACAATTAACGAGCGGAATAAATGGGACCATCTTTCTGCAGAAACCAAAAAAAGCCTAAAGGAAGAAGGCGATAAATACTTAAACTATAAATGGCCTGTTATTCCCGCAGCCACAGCATTGGATTTCTCACGCAACGGCAACCGCACACGATACGAAAGCATTTCGTTCGGCAGAAGAAATGCACTTAAAGCATTACTATTTGCGGAGTTGGCAGATAACAAGGGAAAATATCTCGATGATATTTCAAACGGGATTTGGGCAATATGTGAAGAAACATTCTGGGGCGCAAGCGCACACCTTTCCGCGCAGAGTGCCGGGAAAGGACTTCCCGATGTTACTGAGCCAATAGTTGAGCTATTCGCTGCAGAGACATCAGCATTACTTGCCTGGACATATTATTTGCTTGATGATAAACTCGAAAGTATTTCTCCGCTTATAAGACCAAGAATAAAATATGAAATTCAAAGAAGAATTTTTACTCCGTATCTATCGACTAATTCATCGTGGATGGGATTTAATAAAAAGCCAAACAACTGGAATCCATGGATAAACTCAAATGTATTGATGACAGTTTTATTTATTCAAGATGACACTGCTGAAAGAGCGAAACTCGTAAAACGGATTCTGCTCACATTAGATAACTTCATCAACCCTTACCCCAATGACGGCGGTTGCGATGAAGGTCCTTCCTATTGGAGCGTTGCAGGCGGCAGACTGTTTACTTGTCTTGAATATTTAGACAAATGCACGGCCGGTAAGATTAATATATATGATAAACAACTAATCAAAAATATTGCCGCCTACTATTACAAAATGCACATTAGTAAAAATTATTTTATTAATACCGGAGACGGCGCTGCTAAGCTTAACCCTGACCCGATACTTCTTTATTCAATTGGCAAAAGTACGGGCGACAAGAACATGATGTCACTTGCAAGTTTCTTTCATAAAGAGGCAGATGCTAAAAATGATGAAGAGGAATATTTTAAGTCGCCCGTGCACTTAATGTTGGTGAAACTTTTTGCTGGAGAGGAAATAGAATCTTATTCTTCTGAAGAACCTTTGCTACGGGATTTCTGGCTGGTTGAGTCCCAATACATGGGAGCCCGATCAAAGGAAAACTCTTCTAAAGGACTTTACTTTGCAATGCAAGGCGGACACAACAGTGAAAGTCACAACCATAATGATGTCGGGAATTTTGTAATCTTTGCTGACGGCAGCCCTGCTATAATTGATATCGGAGTTGAAACTTATACCGCAAAGACATTCAGTCCTCAGCGATATGATATTTGGACGATGCAGTCAGCATACCATAATCTCCCTACGATAAATGGAGTTATGCAAAAAGACGGGGCAAAATACAAAGCCATTGATTTGAACTATTCTTCAAGTGATGCGTTCGCCCAACTTTCGATGAATATTGCAGCGGCATATCCCGAAGAAGCCAGAGTAAATAAATGGATTCGTACTTTGCGGTTGAATAGAAATGTAAATATTGAATTGACTGAAAATTATGAGCTTAACGATTCTAAGCAGGTAAATTCATTAAATTTCATCACATGCCTTGACGCTCAGCTAGATAAGGACGGAACTATTATTCTGGAACCAACAAAAGATTTTCCGCATACTAAACTTTTTATGGATTACGACAAGAATCAAGTATCC